>NZ_JBEHVX010000041.1:0-18770 GCF_040227455.1 Catenibacterium sp. RTP21428st1_D7_RTP21428_210409
ATTATCTTAAAATTAGAATGTACAATCAATAATGAATCGATAGAGTTCATTAACTGATTACGTACATATTATACGAGGAGGTTAATATATGTTAGATGCATTTGCGAATAACTGGACAATACTTGTTATTTCCTTCTTTATCTATAGTTTCTGTGGGTGGATCTGGGAATCACTTGTCTGCCCTATTGCCACTGGTCATAAGATACATAACAGTGGTTTCTTAACTGGACCTTGCATTCCTATTTATGGATCAGGTGCAATTGTTGTATGTGCTTTATTTCCTATCTCTAAAGATTGGTCTCTTATCTTTATAGAAGGAGCTATTGTCGCATGCTTTATTGAATATCTCACATCTTATTTCATGGAAAAGATGTTCCATGCAAGATGGTGGGACTATTCTCAAATGAGATTTAATTTAAATGGTCGTATCTGCTTAGAAGGTTTCTTTATTTTTGGTTTCTTTTCTGTCTCTGCAGTAAAGAATGTACAGCCACATCTGACTCATATGCTTATTCAATATGATTATATTCCAATGGTTATTGCTTCTACTGTGTGTATCACACTATTCACAAGCGACTTAATTACTACATTTGTTGAAGCCACTCATCTTGCGAAAAAGCTTGAGACAGTCTCTCAGGATCTTAAGAAGTTTGCAGATGAACTAGAACTAGATATTCATAATGAAATTACAACAGATGATATCTTTAAGATTGGACGTCAATTAAGGGATAGCCACCGTGAACATCTTATTAAGAAATATTCACATCGTCGTTTAGTCAAGGCGTTCCCTGATATCTTAAACAAATATCACACAAAAACTCAGAAATAACGCATCTGAGTTTTTTTCTTTTGTGTAAACGTTTATAATAAACAAGAGGAGGTATGACCATGGAAAAGAATGCATTATTTAAACTCAGTTATGGTTTGTATGTATTAGGTGTAAATGATGGTAATAAGCCTAATGGCTGTATTATTAATACAGCTGTACAGCTCACAAGTAATCCTTATCGTATTGCAGTGACTGTGAATAAGGCGAATTACACTCATGATGTATTGATGAAATCAAAGAATATGACTTTATCTGTGCTTGATATCACATGCCCTTTTGATATCTTTAAACGATTTGGTTTTCAAAGTGGTAAGGAGGTTAATAAGTTTGATGGTTTTGATATGTACGATTTGAAAGACTCATTACCTTACTTAACACAATATGCGAATGCATATATGAAAGGTCATGTTATAGAAACATTGGATGAGTTAACACATACGATGTTTATTGTAGAACTTGATGATGCTATTATCTTAAATGAGCATGATTCTATGACATATGACTATTATTTCAAGAATGTGAAACCAAAACCAGAAAAGAAGAAAAAAGGATGGGTATGTAAGATTTGCGGATGGGTCTATGAAGGTGATGAATTACCTGAGGATTTAATCTGTCCTATCTGTAAACATCCAGCATCTGATTTTGAGCCACTTTAAGTAGGAGGAAATAAAATGTTTAATGTAAGACAAATAAGTGATGATTTTTATTATGTAGGAGGCAATGATAGACGTTTAGAACTATTTGAAAATGCTTATCCTATTCCAGATGGAATAAGTTATAATTCTTATTTATTAGTAGATGATAAGACTGTCTTATTAGATACTGCAGATGCAGCGATTGATCATCAGTTCTTAGAAAATGTAGAACATGTGCTAGATGGTAGAACACTTGATTATGTAGTAGTCAATCATATGGAGCCTGATCATTGTGCAACACTTTGTGATATTGTAGTACGTTATCCTGATATAAAGATTGTGGGGAATACTATGACATTCCGTATGATGAAGCAGTTCTTTGATTTTGATGTAGATCAACATGCTATAGTTGTCAAGGAAGGCGATACTTTAGAAACTGGACATCATGTATTAAGCTTCGTTACTACACCAATGGTTCATTGGCCTGAAGTCATGATGACTTATGATTCTACAACAGGTACCTTATTTAGCGCGGATGCATTTGGTACTTTTGGTGCACTTCATGGCAATCTATTTACAAGTGAAATGGATTTAGATGAATCATTCTGGAATGAAGCAAGACGTTATTATACAAATATTGTTGGTAAATATGGTATACAGGTGACTAATGCCTTAAAGAAAGCATCTACTCTTGATATTTCAATGCTTTGTCCACTGCATGGACCTATCTGGGATGAAGATATTAACTTAATGGTAGAACATACTGCTTCTTGGGCTGCTTATAAACCAGAAGTAAAGGGTGTTATGATTGCTTATGGTTCTATTTATGGCGGTACTGCCAATGCAGCTGAGATTCTTGCAAGTAAGTTAAGTGAAAAAGGTATTCACAACATTAAAGTATATGATGTATCTAAGACTGATCCATCTTATATCTTATCTGAAAGTTTTAAATATTCTCATTTAGTATTCGCAAGCGCATCTTATAATGCAGGTTTATTCACACCTATGCAGAACTTATTGATAGAAATCAAGGAACATCTTTTACAGAATCGTACATGTGTTTTAATTGAAAATGGTACATGGGCACCAAGTGCTAAGAAGACTATGAAAGCTATTCTTGAACCATTATCTTGGAATTATATCGGTGAAGAGCTCACTATTAAATCACGTATAAAAAATGCAGATTATGAAAAAATTGAAGCTCTTGCTGATGTAATTGTAGAAGATATGAATAAAGAACATCATATAAAAGAAGAAGCTCCTGTGCGTAAATGGCGCTGTAAGATCTGTGGCTATGAATATAGCGGAGAAGAACTTCCTGAAAACTTTATTTGTCCTCTATGTAAACATTCTGCTTCAGATTTTGAAGAAATAACTGAATAATACATACAGCCAAGTCGAAGAAACATTTGTTTCTTCGGCTTTTCTATTGACAACATATAAATATATTTATATAATTAAATATGTAAAAACGTTTATATGAGGAGGAGCCATGGAAAAGAGAAATGAATTCTTAAATGCGAATGAAGATGTTGTTTCAAAGGTTTTAGAGAATCAACCTGATGATGAATATCTTTATGATTTAGCAGATTTATTTAAGACATTTGGTGATTCTACAAGAATCAAGATTCTCTATGCTTTATTTGAAGGTGAACTATGTGTAGGTGATTTAGCTACTATATTACAGCTTTCTCAACCAGCCATTAGTCATCAGCTTAAAGTATTAAAGGATGCGAAACTAGTAAAGTTTAGAAGAGAAGGAAAGGTTATCTTCTATTCATTAGATGATGATCATGTAAGAAGTATTTTATCTATTGGAATGAATCATATTGAAGAGTAAAGGAGAAAATTATATGAAAAAGACTTATAAGGTAGATGTAGATTGCGCAAATTGTGCAAATAAGATGGAAGAAGCAGTAAAGAATACTGAAGGTGTTAAGGATGCCACTTTAAGTTTTATGACTTTAAAATTAAAGGTTGAGTTTGAGGAAGGTGTAGATCCTCAGGCAGTTATGGAAAAAGCAAGAGAAAATTGTAAAATTGTTGAGGATGATTGCGAAATCTTCCTTTAATAAGGAGTGATAGAAATGACAAAGAAGCAAAAGAATGTTTTAAATAGAATTATTATTGCGATTGTCTTATTGATTGTGATTACTGTATTTAAGACAATTGTCCCTGTACCAGGCTATGTCGAGTTTATCCTCTATTTAATCCCCTACTTTGTGATTGGACATGATATTTTAAGAAAATCTATTAAGAATATCAGTCATGGTCAGGTATTTGATGAAAATTTCTTAATGGCTGTTGCAACAATCGGGGCTATGTGTCTTGGTGAATATCTTGAAGGTTCTGCCGTTATGGTTTTCTATCAGATTGGTGAATTATTCCAAAGTATTGCGGTTGGTAAGAGCCGTAAGAATATCGCCGCTTTAATGGATATTCGTCCTGATTATGCCAATATCATGGTGAATGGAGAGATTGAAGAAGTAGATCCTGATGATGTAGAGATTGGTAGTGAAATCATTGTTAATCCTGGTGAAAAGGTTCCTATTGATGGAATTATTGTAGAGGGTGATACAACACTCAATACAAGTGCCTTAACAGGTGAAAGTGTGCCTCGTAATGCCCATTGTGGTGATGAGATCTATAGTGGTTCTATTAATATGACAGCACGTATCACAGTTAAAACAACAAAAGAATTTGGTGAATCAACAGTTTCTAAGATTCTTGATCTTGTAGAAAATTCAAGTATGAAGAAATCCAAGACAGAAAACTTTATTACGAAGTTTGCAAAGTATTATACACCTGTTGTATGTTATAGTGCGCTCGCTTTGGCTGTTATTCCCCCTATTGTCTTAACTATTATGGGACAGCCTGCCCATTTCGGTGACTGGATTTTTAGAGCCCTCACATTCTTAGTAATCAGCTGTCCTTGTGCTCTTGTTATTTCTATTCCATTAAGTTTCTTTGGTGGTATTGGATGTGCCAGCAAGAACGGTATTCTTGTAAAAGGTTCTAACTACCTAGAAACGTTATCCGATGTTAAGTACTTCGTATTTGATAAGACAGGTACATTGACTAAGGGTGTATTTGAAGTGACTGATGTTGTACCTGCAGAAGGTTTTGATAAAGATCACTTACTTGAATATGCTGCTTATGCAGAAAGTGCTTCAACACATCCTATCAGCGTCAGCTTAAAGAAAGCTTATAATCAAAAAATCGATAACACACTTGTAGATCATATTCAGGAAATTGCAGGACATGGTGTAGAAGCAGACTATAAGGGTCATCATATTCTTGCAGGTAATGCGAAATTAATGAAGTTAAAAGGTATTGATTATAGTGCTTATACAAAGGCTGGTACACTTGTATATGTAGCAGTTGATGACAAATATGCAGGTTGTATTGTGATTTCTGATATTATCAAGGATCATGCTAAAGAAGCTATTAGTGGTTTGAAATCATTAGGGGCTAAGGAAACTGTTATGTTAACAGGTGATAGTGCTTCTACTGCAGATCTTGTAGCCAATACAATTGGTATTGATACAGTACATAGTGAACTTCTTCCTGCAGATAAGGTAGAAGAAGTAGAAAAGTTGTTAGCTAAGAAATCAGAAAAAGAAAAACTTGCCTTTGTTGGTGATGGTATCAATGATGCACCAGTACTCTCTCGTGCTGATATTGGTATTGCGATGGGTGGTCTTGGTAGTGATGCTGCCATTGAAGCAGCAGATGTTGTTTTGATGGATGATGATCCATTAAAGATTTCCCTTGCAATGAAGATTTCTTCTAAGACATTAAAAATTGTGAAACAGAATATCGTCTTTGCGTTAGCTGTTAAGTTCATCTGTTTAGTATTAGGTGCACTTGGTATTGCGAATATGTGGCTTGCAATATTTGCAGATGTAGGTGTTATGATTCTTGCAGTAATGAACGCAACACGTGCTCTCACAATTCATAATTAAAGGTATCCTCAGGGGTGCCTTTTTGCATAGATAGAGCTTCTTATATTTGATATAATTAAATGGAGGTGTTCTACATGGCAACTACAAATTTAAATATCTACACAGATCAAAAAGAAGAAATATTCAATGAACTTGAAATACCCAATGATACTACAGCTACTGCCATTGAAGAAGGCAGAAAAATAATGAATGATCCTTCTACTCCGAGATATTCTAGTATCGAAGCGCTTAAGAAAGCATTAGACGTATAAAATAAAAACAGGTGGATAAATATGCCATTATGCATAATCTCCACCTGTTTTCTATTCTGTATAGAGAAATCATCTAGATAAGTATACCTTTTAGATGATCACATTCATGCTGAATGATCTGTGCTGTAAAACCAGTAAAAGTTTTAATCTTCTTCTTAAATGATTCATCAAAGTAAGAGACCTTGATTGTTTCATAACGTTTAACTGACTTTTGTCCTACATGAGATAAGCATCCCTCTTCACATTCATGATAGTTACCACTTGTTTTAATAATTTCAGGATTATACATCACATGCATCTTTTCATCTTCTAAAAAGATAATAACTGCTTTATTATAGCCAATCATATTCCCTGCCATACCAACACATTCATGAAGATGTGCTTGAAGTGTATCCTTTAAATCAGTGCCTATATATAAATCTTCTTTCGTTGCTTTTTCTGCCACCTGAGATAAGAAGAAATCATCCTTTACTATTTCTTTAATCATTTCTACATCCTCCTGAAATCTATTATAACATAAGAAAACAGGCTCATAAGAGCCTGTTAAGCATATTATAATCCTTTTTCAGTTAATTCTCTTGCAACATCATCTTTGATTGTTACACCTTCTTCTTCAAGTCTTGCAATAGTATCTGCAAACTGAGGAAGGTATTTCTTATGGGCGATTAATAATTCATCCATAATACGTTTCGCTTTAGCACCCGCTACAATCTGTGGATTGATTGTGAAAGCCTGTAATAGAGTTCCATAATCACCTGTTACAGCAGCTTCTTCAACACATAATTCCATGTTCTTCATGCACTGTACCCATCCTCTTTCTGCTGGTTCTAATGGACCAAAAGCGATTGGACGTGCACCAGTACTTCCAATATAAGAAGATACTTCTACGGCACAATCAACTGGAAGATCAGGTACTGCACCATTATTCTTAGTAGTTACAACGATATGACTTAACTTATTTCCATAAATAGATGCAATTGTTTCACAAGCTGCATCACTGTAATGTGCACCGCCACGTTTTGCAAGCTGTTCTGGCTTATGATCTAGGTTAGGATCCTTATATAATTCAAATAATTCATGTTCAGTCTGCTGTACCTGCTGACCTCTTGTTCCAACATTAGGATCATTGTATTCCTTTAAACCGTGTGCTAACATTTCTTCTTCACGATAGTAATATCTATGATATCCACAAGGAATCATATTCATACGTAATAACTGTTCTTTAAAGAATGGGATATCATGAATATTAGCTGGAATACCCATATCTTTACCTTCATACATTGCATTGATGATGTCTTTAGTCACTTCATGACCATTTTCATCAAATACTTTATGCCAATGGAAATGGTTTAAACCTGCAAACTTGTAAGTTAACTGATCCAATGTTTTTCCAATTGTTTTTGGTTCATCCATCATAGCACCTACTGGTACGTTACATAAACCAATAACCTTATCCCACTTACCATATTTCATAACTGATTCAGTAACCATTCCACTTGGGTTAGTGAAGTTGATTAACCATGCATCAGGACATAATTCCTTCATATCTTCTACGATACTTAAGATAACTGGAATAGTACGTAATGCCTTAAACATACCTCCCGCACCATTTGTTTCCTGTCCTAACATTCCATAAGAAAATGGAATTCTTTCATCCTTGATACGTGCATTTAATAAACCTACTCTAAACTGTGTAGTAACGAAGTCAGCTTCTGGTAATGCTTCTCTACGATCTAATGTAAGATGTACTTTTACATCATAAGGAGATGCATCCCACATTCTCTGTGCCATTTCTCCTACGATTTCAAGTTTTTCTTTACCATCTTCGATATCACATAGCCAGATTTCTCTGATTGGTAATTCATCATATCTCTTGATGAACCCTTCCATTAATTCTGGTGTATAGCTACTGCCTCCACCAATAGTAACGATTTTTACGCCTTCTTTATTCATTGTTGCGTTCCTCCTTCGACAACAACATTATACGTAAAAGAAATAAAGAAAACAGTAAAATGTAAGCGAAAACAACAGTGTTCTCTTTTTGTTCCTTATTTCTAAGGTTTTTAGGGAACACTGTTCTATTTGATGATTGGATTATCTGTTTTTCTACCATGGTCTGTAAATATGTTTTCACATTCCATAGAAGTCACTGTTTTATTTTCTAAATGTTCATCATAGCTGGTATTAAAATAACCTGCATAAAGAACATCAAGTAGATAAAGTAAAGAAAGATTAAAAGAGAATGTACCTAAATTATCAATTAATTTTTCTCTTGTGGATACATATAAACAGCAGTCTGACTGACTAGAAAGAGAGTTAGTCCCATAAGTTGTAATAGTGATAAAGGATAACTTTCTTTCAACTAATTTATGACAGATAAAGAGGCATTTTGATGTTTCACCAGAATAGCTGATGAGAATAAATAATGTATTGCTGCTACAATAACATGCTTCATAAAAAGCTTCATCTGTGCTATCAAAAATATTTACCTTCTTACCAATTTTCATCATCTTTTCTTTAAAGGTATACGCAATTCCCTTCTGGGCACCTGATACAACAATCTCAATATGTTCCTTCTTTTCAATACGATTGATAGCTTCCTGAAGTGTATCATGATTGAGTAAAGAAATCGTATCTTGCAACGTTTCATCATAAAGTAATCCTACTTTATTCGCAATCACTATATTCTTATCATTTTGGGAGAATGGTCTATTACTGTCTATTTTCTGAAAGTGTGTGGATAAGTATCGTATTTCTTCTAAATACTGTTTCTTGAAGTCATTAAATCCTTCAAATCCTAATTTCTGTACAAAACGGACAACTGACGATGGGGCTAAAAATACTTCCTTTGCAACTGTTCTTACTGTCGCATTTTCTAGTTGTATGCCCTGACTTGTCAAGTACTGTCCTAATCTTTTTTCATTAGGATTCATTGGACATTTTTCTAATGATTCTCTTATTAACATAGTTCTTTAAAAGGTATGAATGGCTCAGTCGTTTTATCTAATCTCTTTTCTAGATAAACTACATCTAGCCACTGATCAAACTTATAGCCACATTCATGGAAATGAGCGGCTTCTTTAAAACCGTATTTTTCATGAAAAGCGATACTTGCATCATTTGGATAAGTGATACATCCATAAAGATTCGTAATATTCATTCTTGTAAGATAGTCAATCAAAGCATTATAAAGAAGATGACCTATTCCTTTATGACGCTTTCCATCATCGATATAAATAGATAATTCTGCAGAATGATCATAGGCACGACGATCATACAATGTCCCTGCATAAGCATATCCTATCACTTCTCCCTCTTCTACTGCGACTAGATATGGATATTTTTCTAAAGTATGACTGATACGATCTGCCATTTCTTTAACTGTCGGTGGTTCTAATTCAAATGTGATAGTTGTATTAAGGACATAGGGTGCATAAATCTTCTGGATAGACTCTGCATCCTCTACTGTTGCGATTCTAATAGTAATCATCATTGCTCCTCCTTATTATTTATCATATTTTATAATATTCTCAAAAAATTATAAAGTCTTAAACAATCGACTTAGCAATACTTGTGAAAACAATTTTGTGTCTGATAATCAGTATTTTCTTTTAAAAGATTACGTTAAGATTATATTTTAAAATTGATTACTTTACAATCGTCGCTTAGAAATAAGCACATCATCTTATGAAACGATCAATATAGTACGTGACATTATATTTATGCATATGAAGAGAGGGATTCTCTACTGGTTTCGCATAAAAAAAGTACCATGTATCACATTTTTTACATGTTTAACAGATGATGAATATGAACCGCCCCTGCCAAGTAGACAGGTGAAATAATTAAAAACATGTACCTATGCATAATGTGCTGCCTTATATTTCTGTATCGCCTTGTTCTCAGGTATTGGATACTGAATTGGATTCTCATTGCACAATGCTTCACTTCTTACTTCATAATGTGTTCTCACACCAAATCTTCGTTGATATCTTTCATAACTGTAATGTCTTACCCATTCTTTTATTGCCACTTCTAATTCCTCTCTTATCCTTTAATTCTATATAATCACTATATAACTTTACCCATACAAGTACTGTCCCGCATGCAGGAATTTTATATTTTACTGCAATATCTCTTAGTGATCCGTCTCCAGCTAGATGTGCTTCTACAACCTTCCTTTTAAACTCCTTGGTATATAATTCATTTGCAGGCTTCTCATCGAATGCAGAATCGCCATATGCTTGAAATATTCTAATCCACCTTTGAACTGTAGTTATACATACATTTATTTCTTGTGTTAGACTAGTAACTGATTCACTGCCATCTAAGTATCTTCTACATATTTCAATTTTCTCTTCCCATAAAAAAACTCCTCAGCAAACAGTGATTTTAATTATCTACACTGTCTACTAGGAGGTCATCATATCACGTTGCAGAGCATTATTTTAATTTTAATGTCTGCAGGATAAGTGCGAGGTTATCATTTGTCAAATTGCAGTATTCGATTAAATTCGCCAGTTTATCGCACTGTTCACCGTCACCGATGATGTCGAAACGACTGCGTCAGATTGTTGGTAAGATTCTATCATCATTATCAGGGTCATAATGGCCAAATGAACGTTCCATGTATTCATATGCAATAGGATTAACATCCGGTTTAAAGAATGTACAAACACAATTGAATAACCATTCCGGGTCGATGTTTGAGATAAAACCGTCATATCCGTCTGCTTCGATGTTATTTTCATATCCAGCTTGAATAAAAGCGTTCCGGCACTGTTCCTGATAAGGTCGATATTTTTTCCTAAGTTCAGGATTGCGTTGAATGTCTATGGCTTTAATGCATTTGAAGTCAACATCTGGATGTTCCACATCTAAAAAATGACAGAATGTGTTAATCAATTTGATAGGCACAAAAGTCAGAGACTATTTGTCTGTAAATTTCATGTTATCAAGTATCATAATAATGCTCCTTTCTGAGTGTAATTATTTTCTGATAATTTAATTATACAACACACATCTTCAGAATAGAAGATGCGTGTTATAAGATAGAGTAATATTGTTTCATAGAACGTGCAATGTCACGTTTGGTCTGTTTCTCTTTTAAGGAATGACGTTTGTCATAATTGTTTTTGCCTTCTGTCTGTTGGTTGGCTTCCTACCAAAGTGCTGCCTATCCTTGATGGACTGTAATCTTGCATTTTACTTATTTTTCTTATAAAGTAAAGAATGCTCAATAAGAAAACATATATTAAGGACTGAATCCATTATTGGGTTCAGTCCTTTTAATACTATATTCCTGATACAACTTTAATCATTAATAATACTAATACAATTGGAATGACTGGTTTAATAATCTTAGAACCGTTATTCACAACCATTCCAGCACCTACATAATGTCCTGCAATACTAAAGCATGAAGCAGCAAGTCCTAATCCCCATAAAATCTTTCCTGCTAAGATAAATGTGACTAATGCTGAAATGTTTGAAGATAGATTTACTACCTTTACATTTCCTGTTGCCTTATCTATTGGCATTTTCGCAAACTTAGTAAATACTAGTAATAAGAATGTACCTGTCCCTGGACCATAGAATCCATCATAGCAGCCAATCACAAATGAGCACACAATCGCAATCAAATACTGTTTAGTCTTTGTCATTCCCACTGGAACTTCTACATCCATATTCTTATCTTTTAATACACAGATTGCGACAACTGGTAAAAGAACAACTAGTACCATCTTTAAAATATGATCACTCATAATGAGTGTAAGATTTGCGCCTGCGACAGAACCAATGAGTGCGCCAATGACTGTTCCTGGTACAAATCCCCAATCTACTTTTTTATTCTTAATAAGTCTTGCAGTCGATACAACAGTGCCTGTTGATGATGATAGCTTATTTGTCGCAATTGCAGCGTGTACTGGTATTCCTGCAAACATATAGGCTGGAAGCGAAATTAGACCTCCCCCACCTGCAATTGAATCTACAAAGCCCGCTAGAAAGACTAACGGACATACAATGAAATAAATTCCCATTTTCCTTTTCCTTTACATAAGATATAAGAGGTGAATACCTCGATTTTCTATTGTAGCGATTTAGGAAAGAGATGTAAACTACCTTTTTATCTGAGAAAAATTTAATATGTTTTGTTAGACAGTATCTAGCAAAGTTCAAAAACTCTATTTTAAGGTAAAACAAAAACTCCCAAAAGGGAGTTTTTGAATGTCTCTTGTAATAAGTGATAAATAATATTATCTCTTTGAGAACTGTGGAGCACGTCTTGCTTTTTTAAGACCGTATTTCTTACGTTCTTTAACTCTTGAATCACGAGTTAATAAGCCAGCAGCCTTTAATGTTGGTCTGTAATCAGAACCAGCTTCAAGTAAAGCTCTTGCGATACCATGACGGATAGCACCAGCCTGACCTGAGATACCTCCACCATTAACATTAACTTTTACATCGAACTTATCCTTTGTACCAGTTAATTCTAATGGCTGGTCAACGATCATTAATAATACGTCTGAAGGAAGGTATTCCTTAGCAGCCTTACCGTTGATTTCGCATTTACCAGTACCTGGTGTTAAGATAACACGAGCTACTGAAGATTTTCTACGACCTGTTCCTCTGTACTGTACGTTTGCCATTTATTCTTCCTCCTACTTTAACTTTAATTCTACTGGTTTCTGAGCAGCATGTGGATGTTCACTACCAGCATAAACAAATAATTTCTTAGCCTGCTGTCTGCCAAGAGTGTTGTGTGGAAGCATACCTTTGATGGCAGTTTCTACGAATCCAGTTGGATTCTGTTCCTGGAACTGTCTAGCAGTTTTAACTTTTAAACCACCTAAGAATCCAGAATGGTGATAGTACTTCACCTTGTCTAACTTCTTACCTGTCATTACTACTTTTTCTGCATTGATGATAACTACATAGTCACCAGTGTCTACATGTGGAGTATAAGTAGGCTTGTTCTTACCTCTTAATACTGTAGCAACCTGAGATGCTAAACGACCTAATGTAAGACCAGTTGCATCTACAACATACCATTTTCTTTCAATTGTGGCTTCTTTAGCCATTGTTGTTTGTCTCATTCTTTTTTCTCCTTTTAAAATAACCTTACCGGGGTCTTTTTAAAATGATTTTATCCAGGGAAACGTATTGTCCGTTGATAAGGGTCAGACTGTTTCCTGAACAAACAAACTCATGCATTCTTGTATCAAGGTGTAATACCCCTTGAACAGAACAATCTTATTATAGCAACACTCGCACTTTTGTCAATGATTAAAGGAAAAATTCTCTTGAATTTTTCTATTGTTTTCCTTTCTTGAATTCAATGTGATCAAGAACATGAAGATGAAATTCTTTAGCTAGTTTTTCTATGTAATGATACATCTCGCAGCTGAGTTGTTCAGGTGAATGAGCATCTAATCCAAGAATAATATCATTGCCTATCATAGAGGCAATCTGGAAGAAATAGGCATTGGCATAAGGATAAACATCCTTCCCATTCATCTTCACTTCGCCTTTACGTACACCTCCTGCATTAAGTTCTAGAGGGGTGTTTGTGGCTTTTGCCTTCTTACATATACGTAAGATGACTTCTTTACTGACATCGTCTATTTTCCCATATCCCATTAAAAAGAGATCTGGATGGGCAATGTAAGTGAATAGTCCAGTATCCATGGCTTTTTCTAATTCTTCGACATAATTGAGTAAATCTTTTTTTGTAAGATTCTTTCTTCCATAGTAACAGTCATGGATGCTATGTTTATGGAAATGATGCCCTAGAATCAAATAATCAACTTCTCCAGAGCTTAATAAGTTCTGATAGTAATCTAGGTAGTCTTCGAAGTATTCTGCCTCAAATCCCTTATATATCTTGATATAGTGAAAATGCTTCTGACAGTTATTAAGCGCATCTAGATAATCTTCTTTTTCATCATAAGGCATACGCATCTTAGGACCATTTCTTAAAAAAGCACCTATACATGATTTAAGACCTTGAATAGAACGAATTGAAGGAAGTGAATGAAAAAGATGAGAACGGTAATGAGGTAAAGCGATATGACAGCTCATGCCTATTTCTTGATAGCCTTCATGTAATGCTGCTTCTATCATTTCATATTCATTTCCTACTGCATGTCCACAGCGATATGTGTGGGTATGATAGTTAATCATCTTCTTCATAATACACTTCCTGTAAGTAAAGACCTTCTGGTTTGGCCTTAAATAAACATTTTTTCTTTCCTTTTGATTCAAGTAGTTCTTCTACAAGTTCCTTTGTACGCCAATGAGATCCTACTTGAATAAGTGCACCAGAGATTAAACGTACCATATAGCGCCGGAATCCATTGCCTACAAATCTCATTGTGACAATCCCATCTTCCTCTTGTATATCAATTGTTTCTATAACACGGATTGTATCCCCTAAACCGTTAAAGACACAAAATGAGGCAAAGTCATGTTCTCCTAGAAAGATTTGAGCACATTCCCTCATAGCTTCTATATCTAATGGACGATTGTGCTGATAGACATAGAGTCTCTCAATTGGGTTATAAGGTTTTGTAGAAACAAGATAACGATATTCTTTCTTTTTTGCACTATAGCGTGCATGAAAAGATTCATCAACTATGAATGACTCTTTGATATAGATATCTTCAGGAAGGAAATTGTTTAAGGCACGGATCCATTGTTTTTCAGGTATTTCTTTATTGATATCAAAATGAAATACCTGTCCTACTGCATGGACACCTGCATCTGTTCTTCCTGATGAGTGAATTGTGACTTCTTCATGAGTGATCTTATAAATGGCTTTTTGTATTTCTTCTTGTACTGTACGTTTATCTGGCTGGATCTGCCAGCCATAGAAGTGTGTACCATCATAAGTCACTATACATTTTATTCTCATAGTATAAAGCTCAATACTACAACACCTGTCACAACAATGAGTGAAAAGATGAGAGAAAGTGTATCACCTAAATCCCACTTTACCTGATGGTAACGTGTTCTTGTTGCTTCTGGGTTATAGTTTCTACTTTCCATAGCATTTGCGAGATCATCTGCACGCATAAAGGCAGAGATAAATAACGGAATAATTAAAGAGACAATAGCGGATACCTTCTCTTTAAATGTGCCTTCCTGGAAGTCTACACCTCTGGATGCCTGTGCTTTCATGATTCTTTGTGTTTCTTCTAATAATGTAGGAATGAATCGTAAAGCGATAGAAATCATCATCGCAATTTCATGAGTTGGGAAACCAACCTTCTTAAGTGGTCCAAAGAGTTTTTCTAGACCTAGTGTTAAGTCTAATGGCTTTGTACAAGCTGTTAGAAGGGTTGTCATAGAGATA
The DNA here is from genome assembly GCF_040227455.1 of Catenibacterium sp. RTP21428st1_D7_RTP21428_210409. Lineage (NCBI taxonomy): Bacteria > Bacillati > Bacillota > Erysipelotrichia > Erysipelotrichales > Coprobacillaceae > Catenibacterium > Catenibacterium sp. RTP21428st1_D7_RTP21428_210409. Next base: position 15,036 of record NZ_JBEHVX010000041.1, read on the forward strand.
ATTAAGATTAAACGTATAAGAATATAGGCTGTCTGTTTTAGGGCTCCAGAATAGATTTTAACAGGTCCTAGAGTACATACGACAGAACCAGTCTGTAAGAATAAGAGATTGAATAAGGCAAGAAAAGCCATCATGAAGATCATTGGCTTCATAGCCTTCATAACATCCTTGAATGAAATCTTAGACAAAAGAAGACATAAAATGACATAGGCAGATAAAATACCATAACCAATAAAACCTGCATCAAAAAATACAGCAATTAAGAATAATAAAAGAAGACCTATTTTTAAACGTGGGTCTCTTTTATGTATAAAAGAGTTAAGAGGAAGATAACGTCCTATGATCATGCTATCCATTGTATTCTCCTCCTATTGCATCAACTAATTCATCTATATCTTTAATAGATGGGTTGATATGGAAACCACCCATATTAAGTTCCTGAATGAAATCAGTAATAACTGGTAAATCGATGCTCATTGATTCAAGATAATCTCTTTCACTAAAGAGTTCATCTACATCGCAATATCGTTCTACTTCACCATGGTTCATGACTACTACATGATCACAATATTGTAATACATGGTTCATATCATGAGAGACCATAATAACTGTCTTACCACTTTCCTGGAACTTCTTAAATAGTTCCAACATTTCTTTAGCCCCTTGTGGATCTAAACCTGCTGTTGGTTCATCTAAGACAAGAATATCTGGTTCCATGGCAAGTATTCCAGCAATGGCTACTCTTCTTTTTTGTCCACCTGATAATTCAAATGGTGACCTTTCAAGATATGATTCATCTAAGCCTACAAGCTTCAATACCTTACCTGCACGTTCTTTCGCCTCTTCTTCAGACATACCAAAGTTAGTAGGACCAAAGATAATATCTTTCTCAATTGTTTCTTCAAACAACTGATATTCTGGGAACTGGAAGACTAATCCAGCTTTTTTTCTCAATGGTTTAAGTACTTCTGGTTTTTCTCCAGCACGAATCACAAATTCATCAATATCTACTTCACCATTAGATGGTAAAAGTAAGGCATTGATATGCTGGATGAGAGTAGATTTACCACTTCCAGTATGACCAATAAGAGCTGTAAAGGAACCCTGAGGGATTTTTAAAGAGACATCCTTTAAGGCAATATATGAAAATGGAGTGTTTTCTCCATATATATAATTTACTTTTTTAAATTCAATTGACATAATTCTTTCACCAGCTTTTCTTTGTTTATGATTGGTTTAATTGGATATCCTGAATCATGAAGTTTTTTAGAAATCTTATAGGCAAATGGTACATCTAAACCAATACGTTCTAACTCTTCCTTTTGTGTTAATACTTTTTCAGGAGTTCCTTCATCAATAATGTGACCATTATCTAATAATATGACATGATCTGAAAGAGCTGCTTCTTCTATATCATGAGTAATAGAGAGAATAGTCATATTCTGTGTTTGATTGAGTTCATGAACAAGATTGTTGATTTCAATCTTACCACGAGGATCAAGCATGCTTGTGGCTTCATCTAAAATAATAATAGATGGATGCATTGCAAGAATTCCTGCAATAGCGACACGCTGCTTCTGTCCTCCTGAAAGTTTTGTAGGTTCATGATCTAGGAATTCAGTCATATTAACTTTTTTCGCATATGTCTGAATGATATCTTCCATATCTTCTGTAGGAACACATAGGTTCTCTAAACCAAAGGCAATATCATCTCTGACTGTTGAACCAATAAACTGGTTATCAGGATTTTGGAATACAATACCTACCTTTTCTCTGACATCATAGAGATGTTCTTCATCTAAGTGGATACCATCAACAGTGATATCACCTGTTTTTGGTTCTAGTAATCCTATGATTAATTTTGCAATAGTACTTTTACCAGAACCATTATGACCTAATACAACTGTATAGCTGCCTTTAGGTACTGAAAAAGAAATTTGATCAATTGTTTTGGCACCTTCTTCGTACTCAAAACTTAGATTATTTATATCTACCGCATTTGCCATGGTTAGCCTCCTAATTATTAAAACACGTGTTCTAAGTGTATCATTTTATTTTTGTTTCATCAATATATTCATATTCTGAGTACTGATCATCTATTTCCCCGGCAATACTGAGTTTATAGTTAAGATTTTCTTTATAGTTAAGTGAGAAATAACAGCTATAAAGAATATCTAAAATACAGGTAATAGATTCAGTGGATGCAAAATCACCAATCTTAGTATTCAACATTTCTCTTGATGAGATTCTTAAGCTCACATCTGATAATTTAACAAGTGTACTTTTAGAGATACTAGTAATCGCAATAATTGGTGTATGTTTACTTTTTAGTTTCTTCGCAAGATGGATTATATGTGTTGTTTCACCAGAATAAGAGATAATAATGGCACAGTGTTCAGGCCCACTCATGGATGCTTGAACTAGGTCATTACCAGATATCATAACGGTATCAACACGTTCTTGAATAGAATACATCTTTTGGGCAAAAGATTGAGCCAAATGTTGTTTATTAGGGCGAGTATAGATATCAATATACTTGGCATCTCTTAAGAGTTTTAATGCATTCATGAGATCATCATGTTTCATCAAGTTTTTTGTATCTTCTATTGTCTCTTCATGTAGTTTAAATATATTATTTGATATGACAGAAATATCATCACTTATTAGAAACGGAATAGATGCATCAATGTCTTGAGATGCATACATATACTCTAATTCTTCTAGAAATGCTTGTTTGAATTGATTCCAGCCATCATAACCTATTTTCTTCGCGATACGTATTAATAGTGAAGGGCTAGTAAAAGTAGCTTCTGCAATCTCTTTAGTAGTCATATTTTTAATATCCATGCCTTTATTTAAAATAAATTGGATAATGAGTGCTTCAGAATCACTGAAATGTGTTTGTTCAATTTGATGAATGATCATAGTTTTCACCTCTATCGCCCATTATAGTGAAAAGAGGTCTAAAACGCAAAGAAAACAGCTTTTAGGCTGTTTTCTTTAAGTCTTCTATCTTTTGTTTAAATTCTTTCAGTCGTCTTTGTTCTTCTTGATAGCTAGAATAAAGATGATCGACTTCATCCATATAGTATTGATTTTTCTCTTTTGAGAAATAATGTCCTATGCTGTTTTTAGCACGTTCATTTAGTTCTTTTTTTATTGCTTCTAGATTTTCCATATGACCCATTAACTGATTCTTCTTTTCATCATATGTTTCCTCAAGTTTATCTACATTTATAAGTATATCGTTATTCTTATCAATATCTTTTAAATGTTTCTGATCACTAAAATAACGATTGAATGAATCTTTTGCTCTACTAATAGCCTTCTTATAAAGCTCATCTTTATCATCGCACTTCAACTGAGTGGATAATATATGTAGAGATATATTATAGTGATCGGAAGCGGGAGTTTGATTTACTGAAGGTTTTGGACGCTTTATGCTGACTTGTCGAGGGTCAGTGGAATATGTATAAGAAGCTTGCTGAAGGCTTTTTATGTTTGATTTCATACTAGTGACTCCCTCCTTTCCGATTACAGTTGTATCATAATCAAGAATTTACACGATGACAACAGTATTTTTTCAATTGTAAACAACATATACAAATGAATTCCCTTACAATGTGAAATTGTGTGAATGAATTTTTCGTAAAAAAAAGGGTCTTTAATTTTTGTGGGGGTCAGACCTTCGCTCTAAATATTTGGGGGTCTTGGAAACAGCACCTTTAAATCTGT
>NZ_JBEHVX010000042.1:0-11993 GCF_040227455.1 Catenibacterium sp. RTP21428st1_D7_RTP21428_210409
CCTGGATCAAGGAAGCTTATTCAAAATCGGTAACACAGGCAGTAAATAACGGACAGACCGCATTTAAGAGATTCTTTGATCACAAGAGCGCCTTTCCAAAATTTAAGAAGAAAGGCAGATCTGATGTGAAAATGTATTTTGTAAGGAATAATCCAAAAGATTGCCTTTGCGAAAGACACAGACTCAAGATTCCGTCACTTGGCTGGGTCCGCATCAAAGAGAAAGGATATATTCCCACTACAAAGGATGGATACGTAATTAAAAGCGGTCATGTCTCAATAAAAGCTGACAGATACTATGTTTCAGTTCTTATAGAAATCAAGAATAAAAGGATAGCCAGTCATTCCAGTAAAGGAATTGGCATTGACCTTGGATTAAAGGACTTTGCGATTGTTTCTAATAGAAAGACTTATAAGAATATCAATAAATCTGCAAAATTAAAGAAGCTTGAAAAGAAGCTTATTCGAGAACAGAGAAGTCTTTCTCGAAAGTATGAAAATCTGAAGAAAGGAGGGTCCACTCAAAAAAGAAATATACAAAAACAAAGGCTTAAGATACAGAAACTTCATCATAGAATTGACAATATTCGTACTGACTACATCAATAAGATAATCGCAGAGATAGTGAAAACCAAGCCATCTTATATAACGATTGAAGATCTAAACGTATCAGGAATGATGAAGAACAAGCATCTTTCAAAGGCAGTTGCTTCGCAGAAGTTTTATGAATTTAGAACAAAACTTCAAGCTAAATGCAGGGAGAACGGAATTGAACTTCGAGTTGTAGATAGATGGTTCCCATCATCTAAGACTTGTCACTGCTGCAAACATATCAAGAAAGATTTAAAGCTTTCAGATAGACTTTTCAAATGTGATTGTGGCTATATCGAAGACAGAGATTTCAATGCTGCACTTAATCTGAGAGATGCTACAACCTACGAAGTTGCATAAATGAACGCAAACGTAGGTATGTACCGAAGGCTATTTCGGGAATTTACGACTATGGAGTGTACTAGGACCTGTGAGTAGATATGATTTCGGTCAATCCAAAGCATACACGATGATATAGTAAGTAATGTTCGTGAGAACTTACATTATCTCGATGTGAGTATATTTAATCACATTTCGAGTGGCAGCCGAAGTTGAGCAAAAAAAGGAACTGAAAGAAGTTTAGAGATACTTTATAAATGAGAGAAAATCCTTTTGTAACACAGGTTAAGCTAATGGAAGAATTCAATCTAACCAGAAAACAGATTCAAAACATCATTCAATACTTGCGTTTAAATGGGTTAGTAGAAAGAGAAGGCTCTAATAGAAGTGGTAAATGGATAGTGAAGAAATAATATATTACCACATTTCCTGCACTGTATGATATTAGAAAAACATTGTATATATCAATGTTATTTTGATTGCTGATGAGAGTAACTGTTAAACACATTAACAAGTCACTTTTTTCATAGTTATTCAATATGTGTTATAATGTGGTCAAAGCGAGGTAATGCTATGAAAATATATTATGAAGTACATGGAAATGGTTACCCAATTATCTTATTACATGGTAATCAGGAAAATAGAAAAATATATGATCAATTAATCAAAGATTTAGAAAACGATTATCAATTAATCGCAATGGATTCACGTTATCATGGTAAATCTATTAAGAGTGGGCCTTTAACACTAGACCGTATGGCTCAGGATGTAATGGATGTCGCAAATGAACTAGATTTAGAAGAATATGATGTCATTGGCTTTAGTGATGGTGCGAATATCGCACTTACACTTGCAGGTAAAGATGACCGTTTAAAACATATGGCACTTCTTTCACCTAATGCCACTCCTCAAGGCATTAAATGGTATTATCGTCTCCATATGTATATGACATTACTCTTATTGCCAATATTCTGTATATATGATAAGAAATCAAGAATACGTTTTAAGCTCATTTCGTTTATGACAAAAGAGCCACATTTTACTGCAGATTACTTATCAGAACTTAAGATTCCAGCTTTATTACTATCTGGTGAACATGATGTAATCAAGGATTCTGATTTCACATTTATTCAGTCATCATTGCCTTATTGTGTACATAAGGTGATTAAAGGTTCACCACATTTCTTATTAGGTGATCAATATGATAAAACATTAAGAGAAATAAGGGGGTTTTTATATGCCTGTCATCACGAAGCATAATGTATTAGATATAAATAATGTTGTATTTGGAGATGGAACACCTAAGATTTGTCTTCCTATTGTAGATACAACTAAAGAAGATATTATTGATACTTTAGATTCTTATAAGGATTTAGATTATGATGTAGTAGAAATTAGACTTGATTTCTATGAAGGATTAAAAGAAGGACATTTGACAGATGCATTAGAAGAAATTAAGAAACATACAGATAGACTTGTATTAGGTACAATCCGTACTGTGAGTGAAGGAGGAGAAGGAGAACTTACTTCTTTAGAGTATATACATTGTATTAAAGAAATCTGTGATGCTCATGTGGATCTAGTAGATATTGAGTTATCGCAGGGATATGAATCTGTGATGGAACTTGTTCAGTATGCTCATAAGAAAGGTGTTCATGTTATTATGAGTGAACATCATTTTGAGGAAACACCATCAAGAGAAGATATGCAGGAAACACTAGAAAAGATGGAAATATTAGGGGCTGATTTACCTAAACTTGCTGTTATGCCTGAAAGTAAAGAAGACCTATTAACACTTCTAGAAGCCACTCTTTATTCAAGTCAGCGTTTAGGAAAACCTATTATTACTATGTCTATGGGTAAACTAGGACGGTTGTCACGTATGATGGGGGAATACTTTGGTTCATGTATGACCTTTGCGACAGCCAAGGATGCGAGTGCACCAGGACAGGTTCCTCTTGATGATTTAAAGAAAGTATTAGAGGTTCTACATGATTAATTTAGATCATGCGAAAAAGGCATTTGATAATTATGTCAATCGTTATGATCTCTCTATCCCACATATACATCTTAAATATGTGCATTCTTATAAAGTAATGGATGTTATGGGTGAACTATGTGATATGAAAGAAAAAACTGAAGAAAAAGACTTATGTCTGCTAATCGGCCTATTACATGATATAGGTCGTTTTGAACAGTTTCGCTTATATCATTCTTTCCTAGATAGAGAAACAGTGGATCATGCAATGTATTCTTCTCATGTATTATTTGAGGAGGGACTTATTAGAGAGTTCATAGAAGAAGATACATATGACACTATTATTAAAAATGCTATAGAACAGCATAATAAATACAAAGTAGAAGAAGGCTTTAGTGAAGAAGAACTCTTTTACATACATATGATTAGAGATGCAGATAAATTAGATCATTTTCGTGTTAAAGATGTAGAAAAGGATACAGTCTTACTAGGTGTGACTTATGAGGAAGCAGGAAAAGAATCTATAACTGATGAAGTCTATCAACAGTTCTGTAAACATCAACTTATTTATGCTCCTACAAGAAAAACACATTTAGACATGTGGATTTCTTATATTGCTTTTATATTTGATCTTTATTTTGATGAAAGTAAATCATATATTGAAAAAAATCACTATATTGAAAGAAGCTTTGATAAAATAAAAATAGAAGATCTAGAGATATTAAAGAAATATCGAGCGTTAGAAAAATGCGCACTAGAGTATATTAAAGGAGGATGCGTATGAGTTTACCAAAGGATTTCCTATGGGGTGGTGCTTTAGCAGCTCACCAGTTTGAAGGTGGTGTATTAGACACTACTAAAGGTTTAAGTGTTGCTGATGTAATGACAGGTGGTAACGTATCAACACCACGTGTGATTACTGATGGAGTAAAGGAAGGATTATATTATCCAAACCACATCGGCATTGATTTCTATCATCATTACAAGGAAGATATCAAGCTATTCGCAGAAATGGGCTTTAAATGCTTTAGAACATCTATTGCCTGGACAAGAATCTTCCCATTAGGTGATGAAGAAGAGCCTGATGAAGAAGGTTTACAGTTCTATGATGATGTATTTGATGAATTATTAAAATATGGTATTGAACCAGTCATTACATTATCTCACTTTGAAATGCCTTATCATCTTGCCAAGGAATATGGCGGATTCATGAACAGAAAGACTATTGATTTCTTTGTAAAGTTCGCAGAAGTATGTTTCAAGAGATATAAAGATAAAGTTAAATACTGGATGACTTTCAATGAAATCAACAACCAGATGAACTATAAGAATGATATTTTTGGATGGACTAACAGTGGTGCTCATTTTGGAAACTATGATAATCCAGAAGAAGCGATGTATCAGTGTGGTCATTATGAATTGGTAGCCAGTGCAAAGGCTGTGAAGATTGGTCATGAAATCAATCCTAACTTCTTAATCGGTAATATGATTGCAATGGTTCCTATTTATCCATTCTCTTGCCGTCCAGCAGATATGGTATTATCTACTGAAATGATGCATCAGAGATGGTTCTTCTGTGATGTACAGTGCCGTGGTCATTATCCACGTTATGCCTTAAAGATGTTTGAAAACAAAGGCTTTAACTTAGATATCACTGAAGAAGATAAAGAAGCTTTAGCTGCAGGTACAGTAGATTATATCGGATTCTCTTATTACATGACTAATACTGTAGACTCTACAGCACATAAAGATGTTTCTAAATCTTTAGATGGTTCTAGTGAACATTCTGTGGCTAACCCATTTATTAAAGTATCTGACTGGGGATGGGCTATTGATCCAGAAGGTTTGCGTTATGCTTTGAATCAGATGTATGAAAGATATGAAAAACCATTATTTATTGTAGAAAATGGTTTTGGTGCGATTGATAAGAAGGAAGAAGATGGCAGCTGTCATGACCCATATCGTGTAGATTACTTAAGAGCACATATTGAACAGATGAAGAAAGCTGTAGAAATTGATGGTGTAGACTTAATGGGTTATACACCATGGGGCTGCATTGACTGTGTCTCTTTTACTACAGGTGAAATGAAGAAACGTTATGGCTTTATCTATGTAGATCGTAACAACGATGGAAGCGGTACACTAGAAAGAAGTAAGAAAGATTCATTTAACTGGTATAAGAAAGTTGTTGCAAGCAATGGTGAAGATTTAGGTTAATTCGCTTTCAACATTGCGAAAAAAAGAAACCCATGAGAAATGCTTGACATTAGGCTCATGGGTTTTTATACTGTTTAAGGGTAAACATTCTTTATGTTTATCAATAATTAAAAAAACGTTGATAAATTCAACATTTTTTCACGTTAATGAATTATTTGTGAGATATTTTTTTATCTCAAGCATATTAGTTGCATGTGCAACTAATTTAGACTAATATAGAATTAGAAAAAATCTATTAGGTATTTCATCCTAATAGATTTTCTTATGAGGAGGGTAAATAACATGGAGGTAATCAAGAGAGATGGCTCAAAGGTAGCTTTTGATGGAAGTAAGATTGAAAATGCGATTTTAAAGGCTATGCGCTATGGCAGCGGTATTGTGAAACCTGAAATTGCATCTAAAATCTCACATGAAATTGAAGACTGGCATAAATCAAGTGGAGCAGCATCTATCAGCATTTATCGTATTGAAGGACAGGTTTTTGAAAAGTTAATTGAAAAAGGAGAAGTACTTACTGCCAAGGCTTATGAAGGCTATCGTAGGGTAAGAGAATTCCAGAGAGAAACTAATACAATTGATAATGCGATTTATGGTATTGTCAATCAGACTAATAAAGAAGCAATGGATGAAAACTCTAATAAAGATGCGACTGTATTAGCTACTCAGAGAGACTTAATTGCTGGTGAATTCTCTAGAGACTATTGTCGCCGTTTATTATTACCACCAAAGATTGTACAGGCACATGATGATGGTATTATTCATTTCCATGATATGGATTACTATATCCAGAAGATGCATAACTGCGATCTAGTAAACTTAAAGGATATGTTTGCGAATGGCACAGTTATTAATGATAAATTGATTGAAACACCTAAGTCTTTACAGACAGCATGTACTGTTGCAACTCAGATTGTTCAGCAGGTTGCTAATGGTCAGTATGGAGGACAGACAATCTCTATCTCTCATTTAGCACCTTATGTACGTGTATCATATAAGAAACATTTAAAGGCTGTAAGAAAAGAAGGCAAAGAAGTAGGTATTGATTATACAGAAGAACAGATTGAAAAGATTGCAAAGTCTCGTCTTCATGAAGAAATCAAAGCAGGTGTACAGACTATCCAGTATCAGATCAATACATTCTCTACAACTAATGGTCAGGCTCCATTCTTATCTATTTTCATGTATTTAAGAGAAGAACCAGACTATATTGAAGAAACAGCTTTATTAATTGAAGAAATCTTAAAACAGAGATATATCGGTATGAAGAATCCTGTGGGTGCTTATGTCACTCCAGCATTCCCTAAATTACTTTATGTATTGGATGATAATAATGTGCCTGATGATTCACAGTATCGTTATTTAACAGATTTAGCGGTTAAATGTGTATCTAAGCGTATGATGCCTGATTTCATCAGCGCAAAGATCATGAGAGAAAACTATGAAGGACAAGTATTCCCTTGTATGGGATGTCGTTCATTCTTATCTCCATGGAAGAATGAAAAAGGTGAATATCAGTGGTATGGTCGTTTTAACCAGGGTGTAGTTACACTTAACTTAACTGATGTTGGTTTATCAGCTAACAAGAATATGGATTCATTCTGGAAGATTCTAGATGAACGTTTAGATTTATGTTATGAAGCATTAATGTTAAGACATGAAAGTTTAAAGGGGACTCCTTCAGATATTTCTCCAATTCATTGGCAGTATGGTGCCATCGCAAGATTAAAACCAGGAGAAAAGATCGATTCATTATTAGATACTTGTTATTCTACATTATCATTAGGCTATATTGGTTTATATGAATGTGTAGTGGCATTAATTGGTCAGTCTCATACTACTGAAGAAGGCGATGCATTAGCTCTTGAAATTATGCAGAAATTAAGAAATGCATGTGATAAATGGAAGAAGGATACAGGTTTAGGATTTGCCTTATATGGTACTCCTGCAGAATCAACTACTTATACATTAGCACGTGCATTAAAGAAGAGATTTGGAGTCGTGCCTGGTGTAACAGATAAAGACTATATTACTAACTCTTATCATGTCAATGTAAGAGAACATATTGATGCATTCTCTAAATTAGGCTTTGAAGCAAAGTTCCAGAAGATTTCTTCTGGAGGAGCTATTAGTTATGTAGAAGTGACTAATATGACAAATAACTTTGATGCCATGAAAGAATTAATTAACTATATGTATGAAACAATTCAATACGCTGAAATCAATACTAAGTCTGACTATTGTCAGGAATGTGGTTTCTCTGGAGAAATCTTATTAGATGAAAACAATGAATGGTATTGTCCTAACTGTGGTAATAGAAACCATAAGACATTAAATGTATGTCGTAGAACATGTGGTTATCTTGGTGATAACTTCTGGAATAAGGGACGTACACAGGAAATCAAAGAACGTTTTGTACATTTAGATAATAGAGTATATCAGGAAAATAACTAGGAAAGCCTTGTGTCATTAAGGGTTTAAGAGATAACCGTGATTGGTTATCTCTTTTTAATTTAAAAGACTGTGAAAACCACAGCCTTATTTAAGGACCTTACGTTTTGTAGACGAAGGAATATTTAATTGTTGTCTATATTTAACTATTACACGTCTTGAACAATGTAGATCCAATTCTTCAAGTTGACTAAGAATCTGATTGTCTGAAAGAGGATGTTCTTTATCTTCACTATCAACTAATTCAACAATAGCCTTTTTAATAGAATCGCTACTATCTCCTGAAGCAGTTTGAGAAACAAGAAGTTGTTTAAGAGGATAAACCTCACCATTAAAGCTGTAGTACTTATTATTTAATGTACGTGAAATAGTAGATTCATGGAATCCTGTTTCACTTGCAAGTTGTGATAAAGTACATGGATATAATTCATCATCGTATAAGAAATAACCACTCTGGATATCAACTAAAGCATTTGCGACAAATAATACTGTTTGATTTCTCTTTGTGAGATTTTCAATTAAGAAATGTGCATCATTAAAATAAGATTTCATATTTTCATCATTCTTTACCTTCTCATAAAGAAGATCATTTACGATGAGTTCAGGTTGATTGATAGGAGTAATCATAATATTAGAATCTTCTACCTCTATTAAAATATCTGGGGAGATATAATCATCCTGGGATGAACTATACATATTGCATGGGAATGGATTACAAGAACGTATTTCATAAAATAAATGGTCTATCTCTTCTTTTTTTAATCCTGTTTTCTGTTTAATAAGTGAATAGTTTTGAGTTAAGATAACATCCTGATAATCTCTAAATAGTGTATAGCTTTTTGTTTTATTATTATTTTTTAATTGAATGATAATTGAATCAATAGCATCAGCAGCTCCAACACCATTTGGTTCAAAAGAACGTAATATATCTAAATGAGCATCAAGCATTTCTCTGTCTATATCTAAATCAGTGAGATATTGATTAATAGGGTAGGATAAGAACCCACTATCATCTAATGATTCAATCAAATAATCCATCAAATCTTCATTATATGGACGAGTACATGCACTTAACTGTAAATAGAGATCATCTTTTAAAGAACGTTTATTAGAAATACTTTCAATAAATTGCTGAGTATCATAGTTTTTAGGTGATTTTAGTTCTAAAAAAGGATTTGTTTCTAATACTTGTTGAACAACTTTATTGATATCATCAATGTTGTCAGTAAGGAAATCTAACGATTTTAAAAGTTTTTGATTTAATTTTAATGTTTGTTTTAATGTTTGAATATATTGCATTTTTTGTTTCATATTCATCACCCCTCACTATTATATAGCAAAATCCGTGCCAATTAATGTATGGATATTTAATAGAAAAGTATAACGAATAACGATTGTTGCACACAAGTTTTATTTGTTTTATCATGAACGATGAGGTGATTTCATTGAAAGAAAAAATAATGTTGTTGATTAATGGAAGAATGGATCAAAATTCATATGAAGAATGTCAATCCATCCAATTATCAAAAGAATTAAAACTAAGTAGAAATCAAGTGACTAGATTATTAAATGAACTATTTAATGACAAGAAGCTTATTAAAATCAAGACAAGCCCTGTTTTATATCTTTCAAGAGGTTCTCTTGAAAGTAAGTATAAGAAGAAGCTCTCATCAGATGAATACAAATCATTAGATGAATTGGAAGCTGAATTAAACAATCAGACAGAATTAAAGAACTTCGAAAAGCTTATTGGGTCTAATGAAAGCATGTATCAGATTGTAGAGAAGATTAAGGCAACAGTATCTTACCCTCCAGTAGGATTACCTATGTTGTTTTATGGACCAACTGGTACAGGTAAATCATTTATGGCTAAACTTACGTATGAATATTGTGTAGACACAGGCTTAATTGATGCATCTAAGAATTTTGTACAGGTGAACTGTTCAGAGTATGCTAATAACCCAGAACTACTCACAGCGAATCTGTTTGGCTATAAAAAAGGTGCTTTTACAGGTGCAGAAAGTGATAACTTAGGTTTATTACATTTTGCGGATGGTGGAGTATTATTCTTAGACGAAGTGCATTGTTTAAATGCTGAATGTCAGGAAAAATTATTCCTTTATATGGACCAGGGAATCTATCACTTAGTAGGTGATAATAATAAGTGGTATAAATCTAAATGTAGAATTATATTTGCGACAACAGAAGTTCCACAAAAAGCATTATTAAAAACATTCCTCAGACGTATTCCAGTTATTCTTACAATTCCATCTCTTGCACAAAGAGGAGAAAATGAAAAGCTAGAACTCATGTATAGCTTTTTGAAGAACGAAGAGAAGCGTGTTGGTAAAACAATTCTTATTTCATCTAACGTTTATGAGTTGTTACTGAATCACACATTTGTAGGTAATATTGGTGAACTGACTAATACTATTCAGGCAAGCTGTGTGAGTGCATTATATAAAAGTAATTCAGATACGTTAGAAATACATGCTTATGATTTACCTGACAGTATTAGAAATAGTATAGATGTTTCCTCTATGATTATGAAGAAGCATAAACTTGTGTCTCTTAACACACTTCTTCCTGTATCAGATCAGGGGATCATTAAAGATTTTTATCAATCATTAATTAATCTTAAAAGAGATCAGTCATTTGCAGTAAATGCACAGAATACTGTAGATAGATATTTTGAGAAGCTTATATTTAATGATAATCGTGCAGATTCAATTGATTATCTTACAAACTATCTAGAAAAGATATTTAATAATATCACTGAACATTATGGCTTTAGGACTTCACATAATGAGTTGATTGCACTTGCGACATATGTCTCAGAATTCTCTAAGAATACATATCTCACAAATAACTGGATCAATGAGAATTATGATGAAGTAAAAAACTTAAAGAAATATCTAAAACTAGAATTTCATCGTGAATATGAAATAGGACAGGAAGTTTCTCATTACTTAAAGAATAATATGAATCAGGATATTGATGAGTTTGTAGAATGTATTATCTGTATTTGTATGATTAAGTATTTTGCACATTCTGGTGAAGATCTCACAATTGCGGTTATTATTGCGCATGGTTATTCAACTGCAAGTTCTATTGCAGAAGCAGCCAATAGAATGTTGAATAGTTATATATTTGATGCGATTGATATGCCGTTAGATGTGGATGTACAAACTATTACAAGAAAGATCAGTGATTACATTGCACATGTTGGAAATATCTCAAAACTTTATTTATTAGTTGATATGGGTTCTCTTGAAGAAATATATCAGGGATTAGATACAAGTAATGCAGATATTGCCTTAGTAAACAATATTAATACTAAATGTGCGTTAGAAATAGGACAGGGAATTAAACTCAATAAAACAGTGACTGAAGTAATTGATTCTATTCTTAAGGAAAACATCTATAAAACGCATATAGAACTTAAGAAAAAGAAAGACCCTATTGTAATCTGTTCTTGTGCATCAGGAGTTGGTACAGCGAATAAGATCAAAGAAATCTTATTCAATTCTTTACCTGAAGATTCTAATTTAAAGATTATTACTTATGATTATCCTGCTTTAATACGTAAACAGGTCTGTGATCAGTTAATGAATGATTATGAGGTTGTATGTGTCATTGGAACACTTGATCCAAATATTGAATCTATGAAATATATAGGTATACAGGAATTGATTATTAATGAGGGTCAGAATGCGATAGAAGTATATTTTGGAAAGTATATGACTCAAGCTCAGATGGAGGTATTCGAAAAGAATATCTTACGTAATTTCACATTATCCAATGTTATGAATAACTTAACTATATTAAATCCAGATAAACTACTAGAACATGTAGCGAAAGCAATTGATCATCTACAGAATATCTTACATAAGAGATTTAAGAATAGAACATGCTTTGGATTATATGTTCATATCTGTTGTCTTGTAGAAAGATTAGTTACAAGACAAGCTATTTCAAACTTTACTGATCAAGACTTTAAAGAAAAGCATCAAGAGTTTATAGATCAAGTAAATATCTCAATGAAAGAAGTTAAAACATACTACAATGTTGAGATTCCAGATGAAGAAATAGAATATATATACAACTATATTATTAATGATTAGTGTGCTATTAATTGGCACACTTTTTGCTTGTTTAAAAGTGGAAGTTAGTTGTACAGATTAAGCGTAAAGATCTATAAACTGGCATGAAGCTTGCTTGAGTATAAGTGGAAGCTGGTTATGCAGATCAAGCGTAAAGATCTGTAAACTGGCACGAAGCTTGCTTGAGTATAAGTGGAAGTTAGTTGTACAGATTGAGCGTAAGAATCTATAAACTGGCACGAAGCTTGCTTGAGTATAAGTGGAAGCTGGTTATGCAGATCAAGCGTAAAGATCTGTAAACTGGCACGAAGCTTGCTT
>NZ_JBEHVX010000042.1:12090-18657 GCF_040227455.1 Catenibacterium sp. RTP21428st1_D7_RTP21428_210409
CTTAAGCATAAGTGGAAGCTAGTTCTACAGACTGAACGTAATTGATCTACAAACTGGCACGAAGCTTGCATGAACTAAAACGAAAAGAAAGGAGTGCAGAGAATATGGCAAAAATCATACTTGCATCACACGGAGGACTATCTAAAGGGATGAAAGATTCAGTTTCTATGATTGTTGGAGATTTAGCTAAGGATATAGAAACATATAGCTTGCTTCCTGGACAAAATCCTGAAGACTTTTATCAAGAAGTTTTGAAAGAAGTAAAAGAGAGTGATGAACAAATCTTAATCTTGTGTGATATCAAAGGTGGAAGTGTTCACACAGCTTTATCTAAACTTGCAGTATTAGATAATGTAATGGTCTTCTCAGGAATGAACATGGGATTAGTATTAGATGCAGTAATGAAAGGCTTGAACGGAAAACTTGAATTAGCAGAAGCAAACGATTTAATCGAAGCAGCTAAAGATGGAATGACTGTTATGAATGGAATAACAAGCGAAGATGATGAAGATTTCTAATAGGAGGAGAAGAAAATGATTAAATTATTAAGAGTGGATCACAGATTGTTACATGGTCAAGTTGCTTTTTCTTGGAAAAATGCAGTTGAAGCAGATTGTATCTTAATTGCATGCGATGCAGTTATGAAAGATGATTTAAGAAAAACTTCAATCAAGATGGCAAAACCAAGTGGTGTTAAATTAGTTATCAAAAGTATGGATGATGCAGTAAAAGCAATCAACAGTGGTGTTACAGACAAATATAAATTATTAACTGTAGTTGAATCTATTAAGGATGCTGAAAGATTGTGTAAAGAATGCAACATCAAAAAGTTAAATCTTGGTGGTACTAAGGCAACTGCTGAAACTCGTAATATTTCAAAAGCAATGAATATTACACCAGCAGAAGAAACAATTTTAAAAGGATTATGTGAATCAGGCGTGGATGTAACAATTCAGATGGTTCCAGAAGATAATCCAGTAAATGTAGAAAAAGTTTTATAGGAGGAGAAATATGTTACTACAAGCAATTTTACTTGGCTTGGTAGCAATGCTTGGAAATGCTGAGTATTTGTTCGGTACAAGTTTGTTGTCAAGACCATTGGTTATGGGTACTTTAACAGGTATTGTACTTGGTGATGTACAAACAGGTGTTACTTTAGGTGCAACATTAGAATTAGCATTTATGGGAGCTTTCTCAATCGGTGCTAGTATTCCACCTGAAATGATTTCAGGAACTGTATTAGGAACAGCTTTCACAATTACAACAGGAGCTGGACCAGAAACTGCATTGACTGTAGGTTTACCAGTTGCTTCATTAGTTTTAATTGCAAAGAACGTTGGAATGGTATTCATCTTACCTCCATTTGTTCATAAAGCAGATAAATATGCAGCTGAAGGAAATATGGCTGGAGTTGCTAGAATGCACTTATTAGGTGGATTCTTCGGTGTTAACTTAATTATCGGTGTGATTGTAGGATGTGGTTACTATGCTGGTGGACCAGCTGTACAGGCTTTATTAAATGTCATTCCTAAATGGATTTCAAATGGTTTACAGATCACAATGGGATTATTACCTGCAATTGGGTTCGGTTTATTATTAATGATGATTATGGACAAAGAAGTTGCATGTTTCTTCTTCTTAGGATTCGCACTAAGCGTATACTTAAAGATTCCAGTAACAGCAATCGCAATTTTTGGAGTTATCATTGCTATCGTATTAACTCAGTTACGTAGTAATTCAACTCAAACAGCAACAGAAGGAGGAGTAGATGAAGATGACGACTTCTAATAAATTAACTAAAAAAGAGTTAAATCAAGTATTCTGGCGTTCATTCGGTTTGGAATGGTCTTGGAACTATGAAAGACAGATGAATATGTCATACTGCTATAGTATGTTACCAGTTATCAAAAAGTTATATCCAAATAAAGAAGATCAAGTTGCAGCTATGAAACGTCACTTGGAATTCTTCAACACAACTCCACAATTGGCAACATTAATCTTAGGTATTAGTGCTGCTATGGAAGAAAGTAACGCAAATGATCCTGAATTTGATACAGAAAGTATCAACAATGTAAAGGTTTCATTAATGGGACCTTTAGCAGGTATTGGTGATTCATTCATCTGGGGAACATTACGTATTATCGCTACTGGTGTTGGTTTATCTCTAGCAAATCAAGGAAATATCTTAGGACCTATCTTATTCTTATTAATCTTCAACCTTCCAGCTCAGGGATTACGTTATTATTTAATGAATGCTGGTTATAAATTAGGTAGTGGATTCTTGGCTAAGATCCAGCAGAATGGATTAATGTCAAAACTTACTTATGCAGCAAGTGTTTTAGGATTGATGGTTGTTGGTGGTATGACTGCTGAAAACGTATCAATCAGTTTCCCATTGAAGTTTGGTTCTGGTAATGAAGCAACTACATTGAATTCTGTATTCAATAATATCATGCCTGGTTTAATGCCATTATTATTCACATTACTAGTTTACTACTTATTGAAAAAGAAAAATGTTAAGACAACTACATTATTGTTAATCTGCGTTGTGATCGGATTAGTCGGAGCATTCTTTGGTATTTTAGGTTGTTAATAAATTTTAAAAAATGATAAATTTTAAAAAAACGGAGGAAAAGAAAATGGAAATGATTAAATTTAATGAACAGGAAAAAATCGATAGCGTAAATGGCGCATTAGCTTTACGCCCTCAGATCAACGAAATCGTTGATGAAATCTGCGAACATGGATATTCAAACATCTGCTGGTTAGGTGTTGGTGGTACTTGGGCAAGTGCTATGCAGGCTACAGTACACATGAAAGAAATGAGTGCTATTGAAACTTGGGCAGAAAATGCTGCTGAATACTTAACTACAGGAAACAAACGTATTACTAAAGATACAGTTGTTATTATCTCATCTGTATCTGGAAACACTAAAGAAGTCGTTGATGCTATCAAGAAAATCAAAGCTGAAGTTGGTGCTACAGTTATCTCATTTGTTGATGCTAAAGAAGCTATCTTATTAGATTTAGGAGACTACAAGATCTCTTACCCAATGAACGAACAGTTAAAGTTCTTCATGGTTGCTGACCGTTTCATGTTCAACAATGGTGAATTAGAAGACTACGATGATATGTATGCTGAATTTGACAAATACTTAGCAGAAGATTTAGTAGAAGTTGAAAAGAAAGCTGAACCATTCGCTATTGAATTCGCTAAAAAACACTGGAATGATGAAATGCACTACTTTGTAGGTGCTGGAAACCAGTGGGGAGCTACTTACTCATATGCAATGTGCTATTGGGAAGAACAGTTATGGTTAAAAACTAAATCAATCACATCAAATGAATTCTTCCATGGTATGTTTGAAATCGTAACTAAAGAAACTCCAGTTACAATCTATATTGGTGAAGATGCTCAGCGTCCATTATCTGAACGTGTAGCTAACTTTATTCCAAGAATTTGTGCAAACTACACAATCATTGACACTAAAGATTACGAATTAAAGGGAATTAGTGAAAAATATCGTAAACACTTATCTCACCATGTAATGCATGCTGTAAACAACAGAATTGATGTTCATATGGAAATCGAAACTCGTCACCCTATGGAAATCCGTCGTTACTACAGAAGATTAGAATACTAAAATATAAAGGGTGGATTTATTCCACCTTTTATACCTTAATTGGGGGTATATTATGAATAAATTAACAATGCTTGATTATGTTAAAGAAACACCAGGCGTATTAAGAACAAATATTGAACAGTATACTACACTAGTTGATCCATTGATGAAGGAAGTGCAACAAAAAGAAATCAAACGTATTTTACTTGTTGCTTCTGGATCAAGTCATAATGCTTGCTATTGTGCTAGAAGTTTTGTGGAAAAAGTAAGTGGTTTAGAAGTTAGAATCATTACTCCATATACATTTACGTACTATGAAAATGATATTAAAGAGGACGACTTAGTTTTAGTGGTTACACAGAGTGGTTTAAGTACAAATGCAATCGAAGCATTAAAAATCATTAAGAAAAAAGAATGTAAAGCTATTTGTTTAACAGGAAATAAAAACAGCGATGTAAAAGATGTTGCGGATGTTGTAATTGAATACGGTGTGGGCGAAGAATTAGTTGGCTATGTCACAAAAGGTGTTTCTTCACTTGCGCTATTCTTAGATTTATTTGCAATTGCATATTCTGGAAAGACTGAATATTTGGATGAATTAAAGAAAGCAGCTGATTTAAATGAAGAAATGATTGATCAGGCTACAAACTTTATTCAGCGACATTATAAGAATTTCACATCTATGTCCTGGGTTTACAGTTGTGGAGCGGGTGCCAATTATGGAACAGCACTTGAAAGTGCATTAAAAATGGGTGAAACCATTCATATTCCAAGTTGCTGCTATGAAATTGAAGAGTATATTCATGGACCAAACCTTCAATTAACGCCACAATACAATGTGATTTTCTTTGATGGAAACGATAGTGCAAGTCGACGCGTAGAACAAGTATATAAGGCTACTCGAAAAGTCAGCAATCGAGCTTATTTAATTTCAAACAATCCTCAATTATCAAGTGATGATCATGTTTTAAGTTTGAGTGATACTGTTTCAAGTGAATTATGTCCACTTGTATATTTACCATTTGTACAATTATTAAGCTTTATTGTTTCAAATGACTTACACTCTATTTATCAACATCCATTATTAAAAGAATTTAAGGCTATTGCAGCTGCTAAAACGGAGAATTTTGTGAATTATGATGGAGACGATTAAAACTGTTATTTTTGATATGGATGGTGTGATCTTTGATAGTGAAACCATGTATATAAATGATTTGATAAGATTTTTTAAACAGCATGATATAGAAATACAAGTAAGTGATTGTATTCCTCTTATTGGTATTGATAGTAAATTATATTATGAGCAAGCATATAGAATGTGGAATAACAAAACAGATTTCATAACATTTAAAAATATGCTTCAAGAATATTTTCGTTCATTTGATTGTGATTATAAAGCGGTAGTTAGACCTCAGATTTATTCCGTTTTAGAACACTTAAGTAAACATTGTAAAATAGCGTTAGCGTCCTCTTCTAGTTTATATAGTATTAATAATGCGTTGGATCAGGCTGGTTTAAAAAAGTATTTTTCACTTATAGTAAGTGGTGAACAATTCAAAGAAAGTAAACCAAATCCAGAAATATATTTATATACAATCAAAGAATTGAATGTGAATAAAGATGAAGCTATTATTATTGAGGATTCATCTAAAGGAATATTAGCTGCAAATAGAGCTGGTATTAAGGTATTGGCTTTAAAAGATGATAAGTTTGGCTTAGATCAGAGTCAGGCAGATATAATTATTGATGAATTAAATGATATTATAAAGTTGATTGAGAAAGGGGCATAAAAGTATGAATGCTATGTTAATTGTCGCTGTAGTGATTGCTATTATTGGTACTATTCCAGTAATCATCAGAAAGAAACTCCTAAAAAATTATCTAACATTACTCCAAAACAATGATATCAAGGCAATAAAAGACTTAATGGCAACTAAACTAGCTAATATATGTATTCCTCCATTTAATAGGGAATATTTACTTTTAAATGCTTATCTAAAATTAAAAGATGACAAACAAATAGATACTCAAGTAAACAATATAATGGATCATGTTCCTATGAATTCTAAGCAGAAGTCTGCTCTTGCAAAATCAGTATTCTATATATATGTAGATAAGAAGAATGCATCTATGATTGATCGTTTGTTGGAAATGGTTAGCACGACAAATGATCATGCCCTATATAGACA
This sequence comes from Catenibacterium sp. RTP21428st1_D7_RTP21428_210409, assembly GCF_040227455.1. Classification (NCBI taxonomy): domain Bacteria; kingdom Bacillati; phylum Bacillota; class Erysipelotrichia; order Erysipelotrichales; family Coprobacillaceae; genus Catenibacterium; species Catenibacterium sp. RTP21428st1_D7_RTP21428_210409. Next base: position 17,903 of record NZ_JBEHVX010000042.1, read on the forward strand.
GATGGATATGGTTAATGATACTTTGATTAGTGGTGGAATTAAGTATTATGATGAATTAAAATCTGATCTAGAAGATGTAGAATATACTAAAAACAATGAAGATACTCCCTATCTTGAATTCTTATTATCAATTATCTACAAGAATATGGGTAATGAATCAAAAAGCAAGGAATATAAGAATAAAGCCTTAGAAGACAGTAAAGGAACTGTATATGAATCTTTAATTAAATCCCAAAATTAATAGGATGATTGAAAGATTCCTTACCGTAAAGACAGCCTAATAGGTTGTCTTTTATATTTACCAGAATATTTCTATCACATCAACATAATTATGCTATAATTGTGTTGATGAAAGGAGTGAGATATTATGCCACTAATTCTACCTATTAAGGAATTAAGAAATACAAATGATATCTCTAATATTGCACACAAACATCATGAACCTATTTTCATTACAAAAAATGGCTATAGTGACCTGGTTGTGATGAGCAGTGAATTATATGATGAGTTTGCTAGAATAAATCGTATAGATAAAGCAATCTTTGAATCTGAACAAGAACTGTTGGATGGTGCAGAAGCAGTTGATGCAAAAAAAGTATTCGATGATTTGGAGAAAAAGCACTAAGAATATAGATGACTATAAAACGCATTCACATGATGCGCCCCTGTCAAGTAGATAGGTGAAATAATTAAAAACATGTACCCATGCCAGCCACGTAGTGGCTGGCATTTTTTTATGCATAATGTGCCGCCTT
>NZ_JBEHVX010000043.1:0-18485 GCF_040227455.1 Catenibacterium sp. RTP21428st1_D7_RTP21428_210409
GAAAATCATGGCATGCGATTTACGCGTTTAAAAGGGCTAGTGAAAAATCAGCATGAATCGCTGATCATTTTCAGCTGTCATAATCTCAAGAAACTGGGATTGTGCAAGCGAAGAATGGGGCTAATATAACCCCAATATGCTTGCGTTTTTTTATATTTAGAGTGATATATGAATATTTCAAGCAGACAAAAAATGAAAATACCAATTTGGGATAGCACAATTGATATTTTCATCTAATTTGTCAACAATCTGAGATGTCGAAAGACATCTTTTTTTATAGTTTGAATAGATAAATAATTATTAATATAATAATTATTTTGCGAAGTAAATATAAAAATGTCTGTAATTAAAAACAATGAAAATAATATTGAATATTACAATAATATTTATACAGGCCATTACAAGAAAACGCTTATAAAACTGATAATCCGATAAATAATTAATATAATTAGGAAAATAAGGAAAGAAAGTGAAAAAGTTTGTTGACATGTCTAAGTGAGAAGTATATGATAAACACAACAACCCAAAAGAAAACGACTTTGATAGGAACTAGTAGGGGAATGATGAAAGCGCAGAGAGGTTCTGGCTGGTGTAAAGAACTGTTTGATCATCTTTGAACTCATCCTTGAGTGGAGCACTGAATTAAGTAGGCTGCTACGGCATTTGCGACCGTTATCTCGCTAGAGTATGTACTTTATATATAAAGCGTACTCGATAAGGTTGATATTGTGAGATATCAATAAATTGAGGTGGAACCACGAAGAATTATTCTCTCGTCCTCTTACGCTAGTAAGGACGAGGGCTTTTTTTATAGGTTGGAAAGGAGAATAAATAATTATGATGAATTACCAAAAGTACAAGAGATTTGAAACGGTGAGCTTGAAAGACCGCACATGGCCAGATAAGACAATTGAAAAATCACCTATTTGGTGTTCAGTAGATTTACGTGATGGTAACCAGGCATTAGTAACACCAATGAATATTCAGGAAAAGGTGAAGATGTTCAAATTATTAGTTGAACTTGGATTCAAGGAAATTGAAGTAGGATTCCCTTCAGCTTCACAGATTGAATATGATTTCTTAAGATTATTGATTGAAGAAAACCTCATTCCTGATGATGTCACTGTTCAGGTATTAACTCAGTGTCGTGAACACTTAATTAAGAGAACATTTGAAGCCCTTGATGGATTAGACCGCGCTATTGTGCATATTTATAATTCAACAAGTATTCTTCAAAGAGATGTTGTCTTCAACAAAGATAAAGATGAAATTAAGAAGATTGCGACAGATGGCTGTGCTCTTGTAAAGAAGTTATGTGATAACTTTAAAGGTCAAGTCATTCTTGAATATTCACCTGAAAGCTTTACTGGTACAGAAATGGATTATGCAGTAGAAGTAGTCGATGCAGTCTTAGATGTATGGGGTGCTTCTAAAGATAATAAAGTGATTGTGAATCTTCCTTCAACTGTAGAAATGGATACACCAAATGTCTTTGCAGATCAGGTTGAATATGTATGTAGAAACCTAAAAGATCGTGAAAGAGCTATTATCTCAGTTCATCCACATAATGATAGAGGATGTGGTGTTGCTGCAACAGAACTTGCATTAATGGCAGGGGCTGATCGAGTAGAAGGTACACTATTTGGAAATGGTGAAAGAACAGGTAACGTAGATATCGTCACTGTTGCATTAAATATGTATACACATGGTGTTAATCCAGAACTTGACTTCACACAGATGAATGACATCAAGCGTACTTATGAAGAATGTACAAAGATGGAAGTTGATCCTCGTTCTCCATATGCTGGTCAGTTAGTCTTCACAGCATTCTCTGGAAGCCATCAAGATGCTATTAATAAAGGTATGCATAAATATCATGAAAGACATCAGAAACAATGGGAAGTGCCTTACTTACCAATTGACCCAGCTGATTTAAATAGACAATATGAACCAATCGTTCGAATCAACTCTCAATCAGGTAAAGGTGGTGTGGCCTTCGTTATGGATACAGTCTTTGGTTATCATTTACCTAAACCACTACAGGGTGATTTCGCAAAGATTGTACAGAACATCTCTGAAGCAGAAGGTGAAGTATCACCAGAAAGAATCTATGATACATTCAGAAATGAATATATTGAAAATGAAGAACCATTCCAGTTCATTTATCAGAAACTAACAGATGTCTCAGAAGATGCAGAAAACGAATATGAAAGAAAAGTAGAATTAACAATTCGTGATCATGGTGAAGAACGTACAATTATTGGTTATGGTAATGGTCCAATTGATGCAGTTAAGAATGCCTTCAATGATAATGGATACCATTATATTCACTTATTAGATTACTCAGAACATGCATTAACATCTGGTTCAAGTGCTAAGGCTGCTGCTTATGTACAGCTTAGAGCAAAAGGCACATCTATTATTGAATGGGGTGTAGGTGTTCATCCAAATATTACAACTGCAACTATTAAAGCAATTATTTCAGCAATGAATAGAATACATAAGGATATGAGGGAGGCCGCTTAATGGAAAGACTTGTCCTGTCTATTCTAGTTGATAATACGGCCGGCGTATTAAGCCGTGTGGCTGGATTATTCTCTAGAAGAGGCTACAACATTGATTCATTGACCGTTGGTGAAACAAACGATCCAACAGTCTCACGTATGACAGTATCTGCAAGAGGAGAACCAGCGACTCTTGCACAGATTAAAAAGCAGTTAAGAAAGCTGGAAGATGTAATTGAAATATTTCCGTTAGATGATGACCATTCAGTCTATCGTGAATTGGTGCTTATTAAGGTAGAAGCAGACCACTCACAAAGACCTGATATTGTGTCAATAGTCAATATATTTAGAGCGCAGATTGTAGATGTTGCGCCAAATTCACTCGTTGTGGAAGTCACTGGTGATCAAAATAAGATCAATGGTATTCTCACAATGTTAGATACGTTCAATATCACCGAAATCGTCCGTACTGGTATTGCTGGCATCGGAAGAGGACTAGATGATTTTGATATAGAAAAGATGAAAGCTAAGAAAAATAGGGGGTAAATAAAAATGGCTAAAATCTATTACAACACAGACTGTGATTTATCTTTATTGGATGGTAGAAAGGTTGCTATCATCGGTTATGGTTCTCAGGGACATGCACATGCATTAAACCTTAAAGAATCTGGAGTAGACGTTGTTGTTGGTCTATATGAAGGTTCTAAGTCTTGGAAGAAAGCAGAAGAACAGGGACTTAAGGTTATGACATCTGCTGATGCAGCTGCTTGGGCAGATATCATCATGGTATTAATTCCTGATGAATTACAGGCTAAGCTTTACAAAGAAGCTATCGAACCAAACTTAAACGAAGGCGATATGTTAATGTTCGCTCATGGTTTCAATATTCATTTCAATCAGATCGTTCCACCAAAGAATGTTGATGTAACTATGATTGCGCCAAAAGCTCCAGGTCATACAGTACGTTCAGAATATCAGGCAGGTAAAGGTACTCCTTGTCTAGTAGCGGTTGAACAGGATTACACTGGTAAGGCTCATGATTATGCATTAGCTTATGGTGCTGCAATCGGTGGTGCAAGAGCTGGTCTATTAGATACTACATTCAGAACTGAAACTGAAACAGACTTATTTGGTGAACAGGCAGTTCTTTGTGGTGGTGTATGTCAGTTAATGCAGACTGGTTTCGAAGTATTAGTAGAAGCTGGTTACGATCCAAAGAATGCATACTTTGAATGTATCCATGAAATGAAGTTAATCGTAGACTTAATCTACCAGTCAGGTTTCGAAGGTATGAGAAAATCTATTTCTAATACTGCAGAATATGGTGACTATATCACTGGTCCTAAATTAATCACTGAAGACACTAAGAAAGCAATGAAGAAAGTATTAGCTGATATCCAGGATGGTTCATTCGCTAAAGAATTCTTACTTGAAATGTCAGCAGCAGGTGGACAGGCTCACTTCAAAGCAATGAGACAGTTACACAATGAACATGAATGTGAAAAAGTAGGTGCTGATATCCGTTCATTATATTCTTGGTCTGATGAAGATAAGCTTTTAAATAACTAATCACTAATCAACACACACTTTGTGTGTTGTAAAGAGGAAGTACTGCGGTACTTTCTCGTTACAACATTCAAAAATAACTTGAGGAGGATTATATCTAATGGGAATGACAATGACGCAGAAGATCTTAGCTGATCATGCGGGAGTAAAAGAAGTTCATGCAGGTGAATTAATTGAAGCAAATGTAGATATTGTAATGGCAAATGATATTACAGGACCTATGGCTTTACCAATCTTTAAGAAAATGGCTGATAAGGTCTTTGATAAAGATAAGGTTGTTTTAGTACCAGATCACTTTACACCTAATAAAGATATTAAATCTGCAGAGAACTCAAAGGCAATCAGAGAATTCTCTCGTGAGCAGGGATTAACACATCATATGGAACAGGGTAAATGTGGTGTAGAACATGCTATTTTACCTGAAAGCGGCATTGTTGTGGCAGGAGATGCTGTCATTGGTGCAGACTCACATACTTGTACTTATGGGGCTATTGGTGCTTTCTCTACAGGTGTAGGAACAACTGATATTGCGACAGGTATGGCGACTGGACAGTTATGGTTCAAGGTACCTTCAGCCATTAAATTTAATCTTCATGGCAAACTACCAAAATATGTATCTGGTAAGGATGTTATTTTACATATTATTGGACGTATTGGTGTAGATGGAGCTTTATATAAATCAATGGAATTTACTGGTGAGGGTGTCAAAGAATTATCTATGGCAGATCGTTTCACTATTTGTAATATGGCTATTGAAGCAGGAGCTAAGAACGGTATCTTCCCTGTTGATGAAGCCGCTATTGAATACTTAGATAAACATGCTAAACGTGAATATAAGATCTATGAAGCAGACAAAGACGCTGAATATGAAGAAGTGGTAGATGTAGACTTATCTGCTATTAGACCAACTGTTGCTTTCCCTCATCTTCCAGGTAATGCAAAGACAGTGGATGAAATTGAAGCAATGGATAAAATCTATATTGATCAGGTTGTTATTGGATCATGTACAAATGGTCGTATGGAAGACTTAAGAAAAGCAGCTGCTATTCTTAAAGGTAAGAAAGTCGCTGATAATGTGAGAGTGATGGTTGTACCAGCTACTCAGAAGATTTACTTACAGTGTATCCTAGAAGGTATTCTAGAAATATTTGTAGAAGCAGGATGTGCTGTCAATACACCAAGCTGTGGTCCATGTATGGGTGGTCATATGGGTGTACTTGCGAAAGGTGAAAAGTGTGTTTCTACTACAAATAGAAACTTCGTTGGACGTATGGGTGATGTAGAATCATTAATTTATCTTGCATCTCCAGAAACAGCAGCTGCAAGTGCGATTGCAGGTTATATCGCAAATCCAGAAAAATTCGGAGGTAATAACTAATGGAAGCTAAAGGTAGAGTATTTAAATATGGTGATAACGTTGATACAGACGTTATTATTCCAGCAAGATATCTTAATTCATTTGATGCCAAAGAATTAGCAAGCCACGCTATGGTGGACTTAGATCCTACATTTGTAGAAAGAGTTCAGCCTGGTGATATTATTGTCGCAAAGAAGAACTTTGGATGTGGTTCATCAAGAGAACATGCCCCTCTTGCATTAAAGACAGCAGGTGTTTCATGTGTTATCGCAAAAAGCTTTGCACGTATCTTCTATCGTAACTCTATTAATATCGGTTTTGCGATTCTTGAATGTCCAGAAGCCGTAGATGGTATTGATGATGGTGATGAAGTAAAAGTAGATTATGAAACAGGTAAGATTTATAACCTCACTAAGAATACAGAATATCAGGGTCAGCCTTTCCCACCATTCATGCAGAAGATTATTGAACAGGGTGGTCTTGTAAACTATGTCAATAATAAGAAAGGATAGAGGATATGGAAAAGAATATTGCGGTTATTAAAGGTGATGGAATCGGTCCTGAAATTGTGAATGAAGCAATTAAGGTACTTGATGCCATCGCAAAGAAATATAATCATACATTCAATTACAAGAATATCCTCATGGGAGGCTGTTCTATTGATGCTTATGGAGTCCCATTAACTGATGAGGCATTAGAAGTCGCAAAAAACAGTGATGCTGTATTATTAGGTTCTATTGGGGGAGATACTAATACATCTCCATGGTATAAATTAGATCCTACATTAAGACCAGAAGCAGGATTATTAAAGATTAGAAAAGAATTAGGTTTATTCGCAAACTTAAGACCTGCTTATTTATATAAAGAACTTGCAGGTGCATGCCCATTAAAGGAAAGCACATCAGAAGCAGGTTTTGATATGATTTTCGTAAGAGAATTGACTGGTGGTTTATATTTTGGTGAAAGAAATACAAAAGAAATCAATGGTGAATTAGTGGCTCATGATAATCTTGTTTATTCAGAACATGAAATAAGACGTATCGCACAAAGAGGATTTGAAATTGCGATGAAACGTGGTAAGAAACTTACAAGTGTGGATAAAGCTAATGTTTTAGATACGTCTCGCTTATGGCGTAAGATTGTGAATGAAGTGGCTCAGGATTTTCCAGAAGTAAAAGTAGAACATATGCTTGTAGATAACTGTGCCATGCAGTTAGTTAAAGATCCAGCACAGTTTGATGTTGTCCTCACTGAGAATATGTTTGGGGATATCTTAAGTGATGAAGCATCTATGGTTACTGGTTCTATTGGTATGTTATCAAGTGCTTCACTTCGTGAAGACAGTCTAGGTATGTATGAGCCAAGCCATGGCAGTGCACCTGATATTGCAGGACAGAATATTGCGAATCCACTTGCAACTATCTTAAGTGCTGCTATGATGCTACGTTATTCATTTGATATGGATGAAGAAGCAGCATGTATTGAAAAAGCAGTAGAAAAGGTTCTTGCGGATAATATCCGTACAGTTGATATTTATAAAGAAGGAATGACAAAAGTATCTACATCACAAATGGGTGATGCTGTAGTAGAAAGACTTTAGGAGGGTAATATGAGAAGTGATAATGTAAAAAAGGGAGTAGAACGTGCACCTCATCGTTCACTCTTCAATGCCTTAGGCATGACAGAAGAAGAATTAGAAAGACCTCTAATCGGGGTAGTTTGTTCATATAATGAAATCGTTCCTGGTCATATGAATCTCGATAAGATCAGTGAAGCAGTTAAGAAAGGTGTTTATTTAGCTGGTGGTGTACCAGTTGAAGTACCTGCGATTGCAGTATGTGATGGTATTGCGATGAACCATACAGGTATGAAATATTCACTTGTTACCAGAGAACTCATTGCAGATAGTACAGAATGTCTTGCGACAGCACATCAGTTTGATGCACTTGTTATGATCCCTAACTGTGATAAAAACGTCCCAGGCTTATTAATGGCAGCGGCTCGTTTAAATATTCCAACTATCTTTGTATCAGGTGGACCAATGCTTGCAGGTAAGAAATTAAATGGTAAGAAGACTTGTCTTTCTTCACTATTTGAAGCTGTTGGCCAATATAATGCAGGTACTCTAGATGCTGCTCATCTTGAAGAATTTGAAGAAAAAGCATGTCCAACATGTGGTTCATGTTCAGGTATGTATACAGCGAACTCTATGAACTGTTTAACAGAAGCACTCGGTATGGGTCTTCGTGGTAATGGAACTATTCCAGCTGTTTATTCAGCACGTATCAGACTTGCAAAACATGCTGGTATGAAGATCATGGAATTAGTAGAAAAGAACATCAAACCAAGAGATATCATGACTCCTGCTGCCTTCAAGAATGCGATGACAGTGGACATGGCTTTAGGATGTTCTACAAACTCAATGCTTCATTTACCAGCTATCGCACATGAAGCAGGCGTTGAATTAAATCTTGAAATTGCGAATGAAATTTCTAAATATACACCAAACCTTTGTCACTTAGCACCAGCAGGTTCTACATTTATGGAAGATTTAGATGATGCTGGTGGAGTATTTGCAGTCATGAATGAACTTGATTCATTAGGTATCTTAGATACAACAGGTATCACATGTACTGGTAAGACTATTAAAGAAAATATTGCAGGATGTGTAAACTTAGATCCAGAAATCATCCGTCCTGTTGATAACCCTTATATGAAAACAGGTGGTATTGCAGTATTAAAGGGTAATATTGCACCTGATAGCTGTGTCGTTAAGGCAGCTGCAGTCGCACCTGAAATGATGACACATACTGGACCAGCAAGAGTATTTGATAGTGAAGATGATGCAATCAAGGCAATTCGTGCTGGTAAGATTGTTAAGGGTGATGTTGTTGTTATTCGTTATGAAGGTCCTAAAGGTGGTCCTGGTATGAGAGAAATGTTATCTCCTACAAGTGAAATCGCTGGTATGGGACTTGATAAAGATGTTGCATTAATTACAGATGGTCGTTTCTCAGGAGCAACTAGAGGGGCGTCTATTGGACATGTATCTCCTGAAGCAGCAGTAGGAGGACCTATCGCTTTAATTGAAGAAGGAGATATGATCTCTATTGATATTCCAAATAATAAGATTAATGTAGCTGTAGATGATGCTACATTAGAAGCACGTCGTGCTAAATGGCAGCCAAGAGAACCTCGTATCACTACAGGTTACTTAAGACGTTATGCTGCACAGGTAACAAGTGCCAATACTGGAGCTGTATTACAGCCAAATGATAAGTAAAGGAGGAGAATCCAAAAATGTTAATGAAAGGATCGGACATTGTAGTAGAAAGCCTTCTTGAGCAGGGCGTTGATACTATCTTTGGCTATCCAGGAGGGGCAATCCTAGAAGTCTATGATAGTTTATATAAGTATCAGGATAAGATTCATCATGTCCTTACATCTCATGAACAGGGTGCATCTCATGCGGCCGATGGTTATGCACGTGCCACTGGTAAAGTGGGTGTCTGTATGGCAACAAGTGGACCAGGTGCCACTAACCTTGTCACAGGTATTGCGACAGCCATGATGGATTCTATTCCTTTAGTTGCTTTAACTGCCAACGTAGGTGTTAATGCCTTAGGTAAAGATGCTTTCCAGGAAATTGATATCAAGGGTGTGACTATCCCTATTACTAAACATAACTTTATTTGTAAATCACCAGAAGAATTGGCTCCAACTATTCGTAAAGCATTCCAGATTGCGAAAGAAGGTCGTCCAGGTCCAGTATTAGTTGATATGACTAAGAATGCGACTGTAGGTTCTTGTGAATATACTAAAAAGGTGCCAGATGTCATTGGCAGCCGTAATTACACATTCCCTACATCTTCAATTAAGAAGGCTGTAGAAATGATTGAAGCATCAGAAAAGCCATTCGTATTTGTCGGTGGTGGATGTATTGCCTCTCAGGCTAGTGCACCTTTAAAAGAATTTGTAGAAAAAATCGATGCACCAGTGACTGATACATTAATGGGTAAAGGGGCATATGACGGCACTAATCCACGTTATGCAGGAATGCTAGGAATGCACGGGACTAAAGCAAGTAATATCGGTGTATCAGAATGTGATTTATTGATTGCGATTGGTGTACGTTTCAGTGACCGTATTACTGGTAATGTGGATACATTTGCGAAGAATGCGAAGATTATTCATATTGATGTCGATGACGCAGAAATCGATAAGAATGTGCCTGTTGATTTAGGTATTGTCGGAGATGCAAAAGATGTTATTGAAGCTATTAATTTAACTTTAACACAACAGAATCATCCAGGATGGATGAAAGAAATACGTACATTAAAGGATCGTTATCCTTTAACATATGATCAGTCTAGATTAACTGGTCCATATGTTATTGAACAGATTGATAACTTCACTGATTCTCAGGCTATTATTACAACTGAAGTAGGTCAGAACCAGATGTGGGCAGCTCAGTATTATCACTATAGACGTCCTAGACAGTTCTTAAGTTCTGGTGGACTTGGTACTATGGGTTATGGACTAGGTGCTGCAATAGGAGCTAAATATGGCTGTCCTAATCAGTTAGTATTCAATATTGCAGGTGATGGATGTTTCCGTATGAACCTCAATGAATTAGCTACTGCATCACGTTACAATATCCCAATCATTGAAGTAGTACTTAATAACCATGTACTTGGAATGGTAAGACAGTGGCAGACATTATTCTATGGTGAACGCTATAGTAACACTGTACTTCATGATAAGGTGGACTTCTGTAAGGTGGCAGAAGGATTAGGCTGTAAAGCTATCCGTGTCACTAAGAAAGAAGAAGTGATGCCTGCTTTACAGGAAGCAGTGGATTATCATGGCCCAGTTGTAATCGAATGTATTATTGATGATGATGACAAGGTATTCCCAATGGTTGCGCCAGGAAGCTCTATTGCGGAAGTATTTGATGAAGCAGATATTAATAAGTAATTAAAAAGGCTTGAATAAAATCAAGCCTTTTTTAATGGAATAGAGATATGGATGGAGAATGTTTCTTCACTTTCTTCAATAGAACATGTTCCATTATGAAGTTCTACAATACGTTTAACACTTCTTAAACCAATCTTATTACTTTCTACTTTAGATAAGTCACTCTTCTTTTTATTGGTTAAGAGGAGATCAAAAGAATCATCAAGAGTAAGAGTCATACCTACATGGTTATCGGAATACTTATGAATATTAGAACAGAGGTTATTGATCATTCTTTTGATCATAGAGAAGTCCAAAAGGACTTCTTTTTTTATGTATTTAATGTTTTTGTGAATGATAAAACCTTCTAATTCTAAATAGTTAAGATTCTCTTCTATATAGCTTAAGAGTGCTTCTGTAGACATACTTTCTAATTTAGGATGACTATTCTGTTCAAAAACGAGTGAATAGGCAAATGTCTTATTAGAGAGTTCTTTAATTTGTTCTACTTTGTCAATACATCTATGTAAGTAGTTATCCATCTGTTCCTGATCCTTGAAACAATGTAAGGCAAGAATATCCAGATAACCTCTTAAACTTGTGAGAGGAGTTCTTAAGTCATGTGACATGGCAGTAATCAAATCATGATGTGTCTGCTGCATTTCCATTTCTTTCTCATTATTTTCCTGTAATGTCACTCTTAGACCATCCATTTGATGAGCAAGTACTGCAAGTTCATCACGTCCTTGAATTGTCATAGGATGAGATAAATCACCCTGGGACATATTGAGTATTTCCTGTTTTAAACATTCAATATATTTAACCTTATGACGAATAAAAAAGAAAGTAGGAAGAAGGAATGTGAGGAAAGAAGTAAATAAAGCAACATAGAAATAATACTTAATATACTTCAGTAAGTTCATATCATACAGTTCTACTTCAGCCTTTTGATCCTTAAACTGCACATTTTTTGTATAAACCATATTATATGCATCTGTTTCAAAGTCTGTCTGTAAGATATAAAGTGGTGTAATCACACTTACAGGTTGAGTAAGAAAATCAGCATAATTAGCGGCAACATAATATTCATTCTTATTATCATAAATATAAACAGACAAGTAAGGATCTTTGGTTTTAATTAACTTCTTAACCTGTTTCTTATCAGTTAAATTTACATCTTTCGCTTTTTCTTTAAACTCTTTAAAGAACTTGTTTCTTTTATCTTTTATACCAGCTACTTCATCTATAAAACTATAATAGTGAGGAATCTGTTCTCTAAAACAGCTATATACCAATACTGCAGACATACTTGAGGCAATTAATATAAAGAAAATTTTAGAAGCAAGACTTACATATTTCTTACTCACAATAATATCCTTTACCCCAGATTGTTTTGATATGTTCAGGATTTGTAGGATCCTTTTCAATCTTCTGTCTTAAATGTCTAATATGCACCATGATTGTATTATTTGCCCCATAATAATACTCTTCATGCCAGATAGCTTCAAATAATTGACTAGGAGAAATTACCTGTTGCTTATTCATTAATAAATATTCTAGAATATTATATTCTAAATCTGTTAAGTTGAGTTTCTCTCCATCTATTGATGCTGTACGTTTCGCACTATTGACTTCTATATTACCTGTCTTATATATAATCTGTTTTTCTTGTGTAGTACCTTTACCCTGATATACATGATAGCGTCTCAGTAATGCTTTCACACGTCCATTTAACTCATTATAAGAGAATGGTTTAGTTAAGTAATCATCACCACCACTAGAAAAACCTAATGTTTTATCACTATCCTGCCCCTTTGCAGTTAAAAAGAGAATAGGGGCTTTTGTTTTCTCTCTTAATAATACACACGCTTGATACCCATTCATCTCAGGCATCATCACATCAAGAATAATAAGATCTGTATCATCATTCACTAATTCTAATGCTTCTTTCCCATTACTTGCTTCTATGACATTATATCCTTCACTAGACAATAACACCTGGATCACTTCACGTATATCTTGATCATCATCTACTACCATGATTTTTTCATTCATAACTATCTCCAATCTTTTGCCTTCACCCAGTTCTCATGAGGTAACATGTGTCCAAGATGATCCATAACCTTAGATTGTGAACTATACATACTTGTTAACTTCATCTTCTTCTTTAAATCACTTTGACTTATAGAATTAAGATTATGAGGCAAATTCTTCTTTTTATAATACCTGCCGAAATAGACTAACTGATTCATATCCACACGACTATCTTTACTTACTATATAAGAAGTCATCTGATGATGCGTATGACCATATTCACCATCAGGATTATGCGTCACAACAGTTTTCCATTTCTTCTTACCTAATATATAGTTTACATCATTCTTGATATATTTTCTTGATTTATTCCAATTATCTCTTTGTCCATCTGTTTTATCTGGATAATTAAACATAACACCTGTACTACCTGTTGCTTTCATGACATTCATAAATTCTTTTCTTCTTACCTTATTATTACCATTAGTCAAACATACAACAAGATAATGTTTCTTTAAAAGATGACTGCCACCCCATATAGTTTCATCATCAGGATGTGCTACAAACATCACAGAATCTATATTCTTAAGATTTAATCCATCAATCATTTTCTTATGCTTAATTGTATGATTAGAACCAAATAATGAACTAATCATCAACAAAGAACTAATTGTTAACATTTTTAAATTATTCATATTTATCACCCATTTTTACAATATCATCTCTTTATTTAAAAAACCTTAAAAGAATTCTTAAGATTTCTTAAACATAAAATTTACAATAATTAAGTGAATTTAAGATTTAATTAAGTCTAAATTTAAGATTTATTTCTTACAATAGTATCGAGGTGAAAATCATGACTAAAAAAGACAAGCGCACCATTTGTCTACTTGGTCTACTATCTATCGCATTAGTCTTTATACTTACATCCAATGTCTTTGGTAACACAATTGACTGGTATAGCCAGCATGTAGTTATTGCGGATGCATTAAGACATGCAATAAGAAGCGAAGGAACACTATTTCCTACTTATATGAAACAGTTGATGGGTGGAGGAAATATCTATCACTTCTCTTATTATGGATACTTAAGACCAGATATTCTTATAGGTGCATTACTCATACATGTAAATATGCAGACAATCATTATTGCCTATAGTGTATTGATGCTGACACTCTCTGTTATTTGTTGTTATATCTTTTTAAGACAACATACAGATAACGAAAACATCTGTATCTTTGTCAGCTTGCTTGTATTATTATCAAGTATCTTCTTTCATTCACATAAACAGATCATGTTTGTGAACTATATGCCTTACTTATTCCTCGCTTTGATAAGTATAGAAAAGAAGAACTTTGCAGCTTTTACACTATGTGGCAGTATGATTGTACTTCATAGCTATTTCTATTGTATTGGATGCTTTATTGTATGTTTCATTTATTTACTTTATCGTTATCCTAAAGAATGGAAAAAGCTCTTTATATCATATATATTAATTGTCCTATTAACCGCAATACTTACAATCCCAACACTTTATATTATTTTAATGAATGGTAAATCTGGTGCACCAACACAATTGTCTTCTTTATTCATTCCTTCTCTTAATTTAAAGGGATTACTCTATAGCAAATATGGATGTGGACTTACATATATCTCATATATTCTTTTAGTTCTTGCCTTAAGTGATAAACAGCTAAGAAAGCTTTCTATTGTCACTCTTGTATCATTCTACTCTCCACTTGTGTGGTTTATTATGAATGGTTTCTTATATGCAAGAAGTAAGATCATGATTGTCTTTATTCCAATCGTGGCTTATATCATGTGTATGATGTTAGTAAAGATTAAAGAAGGGGATGTTACACTTTCTAGATATTCTGTATTGTTACTAATGATTCCATTATTCTTTATTGAATATCCATTCTCAGCACTTGTAGATTGTCTATTTGCGCTTCTTATCTTACTCCAAAGAAGAAAGCATGTATTGTATGGATATCTTGTGATTCCAATGCTGGTCGTATCATTTATTAATGGACCTTCTTCATTCTATAAGCCAAAGAAATCAGAAAAGAATGTTTCACAGTTAGTAAGAAGAAATAAGATGCATACAGTCGCAGATTTGACTACAAGACAGAATGTCAATCAAACTCATGGTTATCTATTTAGACGTGTATCAGGCTATACATCTACTAATAATAAACATTACAATAAATTCCTATTTGATACATTAAGAATCCCTGTTCCTACAAATAACCGTGTAGCCCAGAATGACACAGACAATATCTTCTACCTTAAAACACTTGGTATTGATACAGTTATTTCTAAAAGAAATGCCCCTTATGGTTATTCTTTAAGGGATCAAGATAAGAATGTGAAACTTTATCAATCAAATACTTCTTTACCTCAAGCTTATGCAACAAGCCAGTTAATGAGTGAAAAACATTTTAGACAACTCTCTTATCCATATACTCTAGATACACTTGTGAATTGTGCGATTGTGAATAAAGGTGATACACATTATCAAAGTCAGTTTATTAAAGAAGATCCAGGATTCAAGAAATCTTATCATATTACTAAAAAACAGAAAAAAGAAATCACATTGAATCGTCAAACAAACAATGAAATCGTTGTATTAGAAGCAGATATTGAGAATAAGAAACCTCTTAAGGGTGTATCTATTACTGTCAATGGAATGAAGAATAAACTCGCTAGTATTAAGAATCCTTATTATCATCCTCATACACATTTCACTTATGTGACTACAAGTAATCAATTAAAAGTAACTCTCTCTAAAGGTGACTATATTATTAAAAATATTAAGATGTATACACTTCCTGCTTCTGCATTAAATCAGACTGTTGATCCATTAGATGTTAAGAAATCATCCAATGCACTGGAAGGTAAAATCAATGTCTCTCAAGATGGTTACTTTATTACACGTATCCCTTATGAAAAGGGTTATACAATGTATATTGATAATAAGAAAGTCAATATAGAAAAAGTCAATCAAGCATTCTTAGGATGTCGTATTTCAAAAGGGGATCATACAATTAAGATCACATTTACTCCTCCAGGATATACTCTTGCATGTATCATAAGTACAATAGGTGTTATTCTATTTGTATTATTCTATATATATATCAAAGAAAATATGATACTATGTGTGAGGAGGGGTAAAAATGAAGAAAAGATTATATCGTTCAGCACATGACCGTATGCTTGCTGGCGTATGTGGAGGTATTGCGGAATACTTCCAGATTGATCCTACTCTTGTCAGATTAGGATGGGTTGCATTTACAGCGCTAGGAGGAAGCGGTATTCTCGCTTATATTATTCTTGCGGTTATTGTCCCAAGTGAATACTAAAAAGAAGGTTCTCGCGAACCTTCTTTTTTTGGCTAGATAGTTATTATTTTCTGTGCAATCTTTTCTGTTTCATCAAAGATATAACGCATTAAACCTCTGTCTTTCTTATAAGACTTTTTTAAGTTTATATAGAGTTCTAATGCATCCTCATCTTTCATCTTAGGAAGGTTGCTTTTTAGT
The DNA here is from genome assembly GCF_040227455.1 of Catenibacterium sp. RTP21428st1_D7_RTP21428_210409. Lineage (NCBI taxonomy): Bacteria > Bacillati > Bacillota > Erysipelotrichia > Erysipelotrichales > Coprobacillaceae > Catenibacterium > Catenibacterium sp. RTP21428st1_D7_RTP21428_210409. The sequence continues at coordinate 15,960 of NZ_JBEHVX010000043.1, forward strand.
ATTAGAAAGCATTCTTCTTCATATGGATCACTTAAAATTCTCATATCTAACATAGAAATCATCTCCTCGGTCATTTAAAAAAATACAATGAGATTATCCTTGCCTATATATATTATAGACCCTTTTATATCATTTGTAACAAATAATATCATAATCTCTGCATTTTTATCGTTTAGAGGATGTGAGAATTATGTTAAAATGTACACAAGTAGGTGAGATTTATGGATGAAAGAAGTAAGAAGTCACTTTATATCATTTTTTGGCTTATTGTTGCAACACTATTAGGAACAGTTTATACAAGCTATTTAACACCACAAAAGACACATCTTGTCTTTGGGGCAACTTATATGACTATGAACAACCCTTTCTATGAAGTGATTAATAACGAATTAAGAAAAGAAATAGAACAAAACGGGGATGAACTTATTGTACGTAATCCTGAACTTGATACAGATAAACAGAATGAACAGATAGAGGAATTTATATCAAAGAAGGTGGATGGTATTTTTGTGAATCCTATTGATTCAAAGAAGCTTCCTTCTTTAGAATCTGCAAGAAAAGCAGGAATTCCAGTGATAGCGATAGATGCGTCTGTAGATAATACAGATTTGATTGATTGTGTTATTGAATCTGACAATTATAATGCAGGTGTTTTATGTGCTCAAAATATGATGAAAAGAATGCAATCAGCCAATATTGTCTTATTAAAACATTCTACTGTCGAATCAGCAGCTTCAAGAATACAGGGATTTGTAAATACTATTAAAGATTATCCACAATATCAAATTATAGACTCTGCAGAATGTGAAGGACAATTAGAACGTGCGATGCCTTTAATGCAGACAATATTAAAAAAGCATTCAAATGTTGATGTTGTGATGGCTTTAAATGATCCTTCAGCATTAGGTGCACTCGCTGCCATAGAATCATTAAATCGTCAAGATATTATTGTCTATGGAGTAGATGGCACACCAGATTTAAAATCACTTATTAAACAGAGCCCGCTTATTGCAGGTACAGCTGCACAATCTCCACTTATGTTTGGAAAACTCTCTGCAAAGAAGATGTATGATATTCTTCAAAGAAAAGATATTCCAAAAATTATTGAAGTACCTGTCACATTGATTACTAAAGACAATATCGACTCCTATAGTGTAAAGAGGTGGCAATAATGTTGAAAAGTATTAGCTTAAAAAGAATCCGTACATTTATGATGTCTTGGAATTTCTTTATGATCACATGTTACGCAATGATATTTATGTTCAGTACAAACTATATTATTGCGAATAATCTTTCTAGAGACTTTCTAAGTTCTTTAAACTATATCCCAGAGAACCCAGGTTTGATCTTCTTTGAAACATTAATTCTTTTTAGCTGTGTTATTGTATTAATGAATTTCTTTGATTATCGTGTTAAAGAATATCCTTTTGAGAATCTTCTCTTTCTTTCTATAGAAACAATTCTAGGATTTTTCATAATGAAATCTCTTTATTTTAGCTATAATGGTATTATCTATTTAATATTCTGTGATGCATTATTTAGATTTAAAGAGAATAAATATGTCAAATGGCTGACAATTCCTTTAAGTTTACTTCTTATAATATCTAACTATGATTTCTTTAATACATTATTTCCTCTTGTAAATGCGGATGCTTATTTCGAAGTTTATACAAGTACGACTAGAGGTTTATTGCAGGTTGGTATTAACTTCTTAGACATTATTAATCTTCTTTTCTTTATTCTCTTCTTAATGATTTATATTGCGAATGAAGTACAGGAAAATGAACGTATGACTCAGGAATTAATCATGGTACATCAAGTCAATCATGAATTAGAGAATTATGCGGCAGTGAGTGAAAAGATTGCGGAAGATAAAGAAAGAAAAAGACTTGCTCGTGAAATCCATGATACTTTAGGCCATGCCTTAACAGGTATTGCAGCAGGTGTAGATGCCTGCATTGCAATGATTGATATCAATCCAGAAGCAACCAAGAAACAATTAATGGTCATTAGTAAAGTAGTCAGACAAGGAATTGTGGATGTGCGTAACTCTTTAAATAAATTACGTCCTGGTGCTCTTGAACAGCATGGCTTTAAAGGGGCTATAGAAAATATGATTGAAGAATTCACAAGTGTCAGTGACCTCACAATTTCTCTAGATTATCGTTTAGATAAAGTAGATTTTGAAAATACTAAAGAAGATATCTTATTTAGAGTGATTCAGGAAAGTGTTACGAATGCAGTAAGACATGGTGATGCAACACATATTGATATTTCATTATATATAGAAGATAATAGTTTATATCTAAAGATTCAGGATAATGGACAGGGATGTGAAGAGATTCATTATGGTTTTGGATTAAAACAGATGAAAGAACGTTTAGGTATGATTAATGGTAAGGTCGCTTATGATGGTCATCATGGTTTCTTAACTATTGTCACTATACCTTTGGGTAGAGTCAAAAGTTTATGAAAAACTTGATGAATGACAGATTTCAGGGCTCGATGAACGATGCGATATCATTC
>NZ_JBEHVX010000044.1:0-18146 GCF_040227455.1 Catenibacterium sp. RTP21428st1_D7_RTP21428_210409
TTTTTCTAAATTATTCAAACTTATTTTTAAGTTTGTCTTTTTTTATACGTTTTGATTGATTTTTGTTTCACACTTCTACTGTCGCAAATGCAGCAATAAATGCAGTAAATAAACCAGCAGCACCTAAATAATATGTTCTTATATATTCTCCTGCTTTTGCATCTGTTCCAAAAGTAGTAATAATCAAGAAACATACAACTGCAGTGACTGAAACAGCGTCTTCATCAATCTTATACTCTTTAGCCAAGTTCTTAGCTAATAGATAAACAATTAATAAAGCCATAATATTCATACCAGCGCTACCAATAGCACCAAGAACATTCACAATATCTAATCCCTGGAACCCAAACCATTTATCAAAATAGTTTCCCTTTCCTAAGAATACACTATTCAATAGTGTACATAATGAGCAGCCAATGATAATTGGCATAATAGTTACAAAAGCATTTCTAATAGCGGCTAAGTATTTATTCTTTGATAACACTTCCGCAAATGGCAGAATCTTATCTGCAATCTTATCCATTAAAGCGTTCATTTTATTTTTCTCCTTCTATTACATCTGTAAATCTCTTTGTAATGACTTGTGGTCTTGTAATAATAGAACCTACCACTACGCTATAACATCCTAGTTCTAATACACGTTTTGCTTTTTGAGGAGTATCGATATTTCCCTCTGCAATAACTGGATGTTTAACCTTTTTTAAGATGTCTCTTATGATTTTAAAATCATCCGCATTGATCTGATTCCCCTTGCTTTGGTTGGTGTAACCAACTAATGTCGTTCCAATGAAATCAAATCCTAATTCATCAGCATGTACTGCCTCTTCTACAGTACTGCAATCTGCCATGAATAATTGTTTAGGATGATTTTCTTTTACTTTCTTGAAGAAAGCATCTAAAGATATACACCCTGGACGCGTGCTTATTGTTGCATCCATCGCAATGATGTCACATCCCACCTGAACAAGATGATCTACATCTTCATAAGTTGGTGTAATATAAACATCACTGTCTTTATAGTCTCTTTTAATAATCCCAATAACAGGTAATGGAACTGCCTTCTTGATTGCTTCAATATCTTTAACAGAATTCGCACGAATTCCTTTTGCGCCACCCTGCATTGCAGCAACAGCCATGCGTGACATAATCAAAGAAGAATGAAGCGGTTCATCTTCCAAAGCCTGACAGGAAACTATTAAATGTTTTTTTATTTCCCCAACCATTCTATGTTCTCCTTTCATTACCAATCATAATCAGACTTCCTCATCACTTCAATGAATCTTGCGGGTTTGGAATCTACTTTCAAACAAATAAAAAAAGAACCTCATAACGAGATTCTTATAAGAAAGCACTTTCATATCATCTAGAAGAACTTATATTCCTTTAATAGGGCTTCTAGATCAGAGCCCTCTATTCTTTTTAACAACTCTTTTAAGACAAGACGTTTTGTGAATGACTGACTTTCCATGAAAGTCTCATCACCATATAAAGATGAGAAGACACTTAAATAGTCTTCAATAGAATAACGATAAGCTGGAATACTTCTAGTGATATGTAATAAACTATACACTGCATTCATTGCGGTATGTACGAGATAATCTAAGCTTACTGGATATTATAAGGTAATGAGACACCTCCTCCTATATAGGCATAGTTTGTTCCATTGGTATGTGCTTCTAGATATTCTATAATAGGTACAATCACTGATTCATACACGCAATACTTAGGAGAAATCATACATTGTGTTGTCAATATATGCATATAACGATGTAATGTCACTTTAAAAGAATGAGCATCATTGACTTGAAATAAAGCATGCCAATAACAGTAGAAATCAGATTCCATAAAGTCCTGACTGAATACATCTTTAACCTGTTTATCTTCTAATTGTTCATCTGAAGTAAAGAAGAAATGAACAAATTCTGATATCAATTGGTCACCCTCAATTGTAAAATAAAACTGGAATTAAATTTTTATATATATTTACCATGTAAAAATTGATATCTTTTCTTAAAATAATTGTTTAACATAATTTTGCAGGCGATGTAGTATTCGTACAATCAAAATAGTTTCTTTAGTAATCTGATAAAATATAATGTAATTATCACATGTTAAAAATCGAAATCCACTATCAATATTATTTTCTAAATACCATACTGGTCCAAGTTGGAGATATTCCTTAAGTTCACTAATTTTATCGAGAATTCCTTTTACTGTTTTTTCTGCTGCAATCGGATTATTCAAATCATCATAGATATAATCATAAATTCTATCCAAATCTTTTCTTGATTTTGGTGAGTAAAATATTTTAATCATTATTGAATCTCTTTTCAAAATGTTTTAGCATTTCATCTTCATCAATCCACCCTTCTTCATTAGCAGAAACAACACTTTCATTTAACATGCTCATAAGTTTCATCTCAGCAACAAGTTTATCGTACTTCATTGCTTTTTCATACATTTCCTCCTGTTCATTGATATCCATAATGGTATAACAACCATGACCATTTTTTGTTAAATAAACAGGTGAACCAACAGATACTTTTTCTAGCACTTGATTATAATTTCTTAAATCTGAAATAGGTTTAATGACTGGCATAAAAATCACTCCTTACATCATTATTATACATATTTATTAAGAATTATTCAAAGTAATATTATTAGAAGAATTCTACTAATAATTGGTTTTCCATTCTTTTATCTAAATGAAAACGGCAGAAATGACTACATGAATAAGACTGCACGCAGGGTGATTGATTACTGTATCGATCATGATATTGGAACTCTTGTTGTGGGCTATAATGAAACATTTCAGAAGGATTAGAACATAGGCAAACTTTTGGGATAAGGATGTCATACCAGTCTATAAGAGTGATGATACTGAAAAATACCATTTCAGTGGAAAGAGAATAAATCGAGGACAGTATAGAACAGCTAGTGGACAAGTTCTGAACGCAGATGTAAATGGTACATTAAATATCCTGCGTAAAAGTAGCATTGTGGATGCAAATATTGTCTATACAGTAGAGACGAAATGGACACGCAATAAGAATACGGAGTATTAAGTTGAGGTAGTTCACAAGTAGAAAATGTCATGTCCCTGTTGACATAACATATAAGCGACTGCCTGTCGCACAAAAAAAAGAACCTCATAATGAGATTCTTATAAGAAAGTACTTTCATATTATCTAGAAGAACTTATATTCCTTTAATAGGGCTTCTAGATCAGATCCCTCTATTCTTTTTAATAACTCTTTTAAGACAAGACGTTTTGTGAATGACTGAGTTTCCATGAATGTCTCATCACCATATAAAGATGAGAAGACACTTAAATAGTCTTCAATAGAATAACGATAAGATGGAATACTTCTAGTGATATGTAATAAACTATACACTGCATTCATTGCGGTATGCACAAGATAATCTAAGCTTCCTGAATATTCATAGTCTAACGAAACTCCTTCACCTATATAAGCATAATTTAATCCATTGACGTGTGCTTCACAATGAGTACTAGTATGAGTGTAAGGAACAGTAGAAGCAGACATCAATGAGAGTTCATTGATTTTATTCTGTGGAATACCCAAGTGATAAAGCCATTCTGCACATATCTCATAGCCTTTACTTTCTAGCATAGACTTTTCTACATAATCACCTGTTTTCTCTGGATGTAATCCATGAAGTAGAATGACACATTCATTCTCTTTCTGGTTCTTATAGTAAGGCTGTCTTGGTATTGTCCAGTTGAGTTCCCAGGCTGATTCATTAATTGGAATCACACCACCTGTAATATCTTCACCAGAAAGTGGATCTATTTGAAGTATATTTCTTAGGTAATGGATGATTTTCTCATCATGAGTTGTAATGACTGCATGGGCTATAGAATCTTTACTTTGACTTGTATGAATAAATAGAAGATCCTGATTTGTCAGATCTATAGTTTCTTCCATACCTTCACTCTTAATTGTAAAAGCAGTGGCTTTATCGTCTTCTATTTCTATATGAGTCACTTCAGTATTGAAATGGAAGACTATATGATGTGCCTCTAGATATTCTATAATAGGTACAATCACTGATTCATACATGCAGTACTTAGGAGAAATCATGCTGTGCGAGGTCAATATATGCATATAGCGATGTAATGTTACTTTAAAAGAATAAGCATCATTGACTGGAAATAAAGCATGCCAATAATAGTAGAAATCAGATTCCATAAAGTCCTGACTGAATACATCTTTAACCTGTTTACCTTCTAATTGTTCATCTGAAGTAAAGAAGAAATGAACTAGTTCTGATATTAATTGAACACTTAATTGTATATTATGAATAGTCTTCATAGGTGCATCATGATTTAAATAAGTCATTTCATCTAAAACAGTGAGTCCCTCTGTTTCTATAGAAGGTATAGAACGTAATATATCCCATAAATAGAGACTACGATTATCTACAAAGGAAAGATAAGGCTCATAATGATGGAATGAATCTACTGAATCAATAATATGAATATGTTCACCCTTTAATGAACCATCTCTCAATAAATAACAGGCAGTCACTAAGCTAGTAAAGTCACTTCCTAATATATATGCATTATGTGCATCAATGTTTTCTCTTTTTCTTGGCTTCACAAATAAATCCATGGCAATCCCCCCTATCCTCATAGTATAGAAAAAATAAAATATAAAAAAATAAACATCCCATACAAGATGTTTATTTTTTATACATTATAGTGTTTTTGTTTAAAAGGTTTCATAGCGTTTTAAGGCCGCTTTGATGTTTCCTTTGATTGCTTTATCTAGTTTACGGATAATAAGTTCTGGGTCCTGTCGCATATCATTATTGATCCATTCTAATGTAAGACCGACAAAAGAATACTTATAGAAATTCGCAAGGAACTCTTTGTCATCTTCTCTGACATTCATTCCTACAGCCTGTTCATCTACAACATCCTTTAATAACTTATATACAATTCTATAAAGATATGTTTCTACATGTTCACGACTAACAGAACGATAAACATTAGTGACAAATGGTTTGTTGTCTAAGATAGCACCAAAGAGTGCATAGAGACCTTCTTCCCATGTATTAGATGTTTTATGGCCCTGTAATACTTCTTCAGCATCCTGAATACATGACCATTCTACGAGATCATAAATATCCTGGAAATGATAATAGAAAGTCATACGGCTGATACCACAGTCTTCTGCAATATCATTAATAGTGATCTTATCAAGAGGCTTCTTTAATAATAAATGTTTCAATGACGCTTCAATAGCGCGTTTCGTAGTTTGTGACATTATGGCCCTCCTTATATTCACTATTATGCACGTTGTTTTTATATTTTACAACAAAAACGTATAGATGATATTGATGATTGGCATAGTAATAATACATAAAAGAACAGATAATGCGTTAATAACTGAACTTTCAAAAGCATGATTATCATATAATTGCGCAAACTGAGTCACAGTAGAAGCTGCAGGACCACTGGCTGCAAGTAATGAAATCATTAATACCTGTGATGCACTTGGGAATAGTTTTGTCACGCCTGTTAAAATAAAAACTAATAAAATAATTGCTGGGAATACAACTAAACGAAGGAAACATACGACATAAGCACGGACATTGGTAAAGACTTCCTTCATATTCATACCAGCAAGTAACATTCCTACTACAAACATACTTAATGGTCCCATTAAGCTGCCCATACCAGATACAGCACTCTGAAACATCGTAAGTAATTTAATCTGTAAGAAGAACATAATGATACCTGCTGCAATCGCAATCATGTTGATGTTCAATAAAATCTTCTTTAAATCAAAGTGTGTATCTTCACTAATAATGAACTTACAATGTGTCCACAATAATAAAGTCTGTACAATCATCTGACTACTCCCACGGGCAAGCCTTTGGGGTTCTGATTGCCAAGTGTAGCTTGTAATCGTACATCATTTTCAGACTTTGGAGTTACAAGTGTAAATCTATTTGAATCAGAACTTTCATTACCAAGCAGTCCAGCGACTACATTAACGGTAAATTTCTACTTTCGTAAGGAAGTATAGTCAATCTCCCTGAATATATTTTACGCTATCTTAATTCCGCTGTTTAATACCTTGATCTCGTTAACCTTAATCCATTCGATTAAGACCTTTTCTTTGCTGTAACACTTATCAAATTCAGAAATACATTTGTTTTTATCTATATCTTTGGTTCTGTAATCGTAACAGTATAATAGGAATGATGAATACCAGTCTCTTTGTACCTCAGTACCATCTTGCAGCTTATACATTCGGTCAGATAATCTCTTTTTAATATAGTCATCAACAGTATGGTCATATTGACTTGCTCTGTAATCATTAGATACTTCAATATATATACCACCTGATGCCTTGAATTTCTGTTCTACAGCAGTTTGAAACCCAGAAGGACATCTATCCTTTATGGATTTGCCAAAACGCTTTTTCCTGTTAAACTTGCCTTTACTATTGACCGTAGTTTCTTTGGCTCGTCTCATAAGCCTGCCTGCATTTTTGGGTTCTGTGATAAATACATCTCCAAGACTTCTTAAATGATTAGCGTCTTCATTTATTGCAAGCTGTCTGTTTATGGCATTGATGCGACATAGTTCAGAGTGCTTTGTTTTCAGCTTCTTATAATGATTAGAATATCTCCAAGTCTTGCGACCTTTTTTAACAGTACCATCATCATTATAATTTTGCGGATTAGTTGCACGTCTTGACCTGTCCATAGCACGATAAAGCAGCCGTTCTTTTCTCTCAGAAGTCTGAATACTGTTGCCACGCTCTGAAAGATTCTTCAAGCCCACCTCAGTATCAGATGTATAAGCAACAGTCTGTGTACCAATATCAGCACCGATCATTCCTTTGCCATATTTATGTCTTGGACTGCCAAATCTATCATATTTTGGCTTTGCCTTACCCTCAATAGTAAGATGCAGATATACTCTGTATTTCCCTCTTATCATCTTAGGAACAAGCGTAGCATAGCAGGGTCTATATGTATCAATACAGTACGCTTCATCCATAAGTGTCTGCACAGCCTTATTATTCATGATCTCAGGTTCAGCAAGATAATCCAATATTGCATTCACTTCATCTGTCTGAAATCTATCATTAATCTTTATTCCAAATACCGTCCTGCCAAGTTTGAACTGTAACTTATTATCCTTAACGAATATACGGATACCACGATTCATCTGTTTTGCCCTTATACAAGGCAGGTCTCCATATTTAGAGAAATGTAAGATATTACCATTACCATATAAACATTTTTCCATGCCACGCCAAATATCTTCGGCTTTAGTAAGGGCAAAAACCGCATCTACATTATACTTCTTGCCAATAAATATCATTGATTTTCTACAAAAATCCCAGGTAACGTCATACTGCTTTTGCATTTCATTGAGCTGTCCAGCAAAATGTTTACGTTTTTTCTTGTCTTCCGTAGAGCCATACAATTTAAGCAGCTTACGATATCTCTTGGTACGCATAAGATGGTCATAATTCTTTCTCATAAGACCTACGAGTTCGTTACCCGCTTTTCTGATCTTATCCGAAAGCTTTACAACTTTTTGTATATCATAAGAAGACATATCAGTTTCAGCAGCTAGAATATGTCTATCAGAAAGCTTATGAAATTGTTTTAGAGCCTTTTTGTATTCTTCGTGACTTATCATCTTTTTGTTCCTCGATATACTTAATTACTGCAGCTTCGCTTATGCGTTCTACAGTTGAGACAAAATACCCTCCTGGCCATAAAGTTCCACATCCTGCATAGAACTTTTTAAGTTGCAGATACGCTTTAAATAATTCGATAGCGCTGATACTTTTAAGAGTTCTAGCCACATCGCATAAGGAGCGACAGTCTGTGGCACATCTATGAAAATATGTATATGGTCTGGCATTACTTCAAGTGATTTTATATGATAATTATAATCGTTACAAATTTTCTGTAATATCTGTTTTAAAGCATCTTTAACATTACCTTTTAAAACCGGAAATATGAATTTAGGACACCGTATGATATGATATTGTATTAGATATTTACAATGTGAAGCACTGTGATATTTTTCCTGAATACCTCTACGCATAAGGTCAAGAAGTGTAATAGTCTCGCCTTCCTCAACAGAATAGATACGTGCAAGGTTTTCAAGCTCTATTTTCCATTCCATAAGAATAGATATGTTTACTTGAACATTATTTGATTTTGATCTTACCATTGATTAAAAAGTCCCTGCTGTTTTTATACATACATTATACATCTACTCTATACAAAACTTAAGTGAAAATTATGTAGCTTTCAACCCATAGGCAAGCCTATGGGTTTTTCGCCACTAATTTATAACCTGAACAATAGAAAACCATTTCGTTCCCTAATACGATAGAAACAAGAGGAAGAATCAAGTTTCCACAGTTAGGATACATGATGGACATTGATTCAATCGCATTAAAATGACATTTTTTTGTGAGTATCTTAGCAAGTATATAATAAATAATATGTACAAGAATAGCTGCACCAATAGACAGTAAGAAACCTTTTAACTTTTCTGCTGTTAAGTCAATCTGGAACGAATTGATGATTGCACAAGGTGCAGAAACATATAATACAATCTGTGATAAAAGTTTTGATTCTGATATTGTACATATATCTGTTTTAATCAGTACATATCCTACTCCTATCATAATAAATAAAGCTCCAATTTGTGTAGCAAGTGAAATAGCTAAATCCATATCTTTAACCCCCTAGAAGGCATCATACACTTATTATCTTCTAAAAGCATCTTTTTGCATAAGATGAAAAAAGTGATTGTCGCAATGATGTGAAATTTTAAATACATTGTATGTATGAATTATTCATTCTACAACACTTATTCAAATATATATACTTGTTGATATTATTATAATATAATATATTTATAAATCACTTAACATAAAGAAAGGAGAAGAAGCATGACTACAACTATTATTTACTTCTTAATTGTATTGATTCTACAGTTACTCTTATTCCTATTTATCAAACGTAATCATAATAATAGCGTACTACTTGTTTTGATTTCTTTAGGTATTTCTATATCTGCTGCAATATCTTTATGGAACACAGCTATTCTTATAGATGAACTAGGTATAAGTTCCAGTAGTCTCAATACACTATTCTTCGGTATATCTATCATATTATCTTTAGTTAATATGTATACTGTACTCAAAGAGAAATAATCAGGCCATATAGTCACATACGACTATATGGTCTTTTTGTAAAAGAAAACACCAAATAGATGCCCATTTGGTATTTCACATGATTTTACATATTCTCTTGTTCTTGTGCAGATTCCTGTAATAATTGATAGTTTTCCATGAACTCTTCACTATTACTCACATAAGCATAAGAAATATACTTATGCGTAATCTTAATCTTATGTTTACTTACTGCCTTGATTGATTTAATATCCTTTACTTCAATCATTTCTGGAAGTAATGCGACATATTTCCATGTATATATCATGATAATATCGCTATATAAGTGAAGATTATAGCCAGCAAGACAGATTAATGCGATAGTGATTGTCATAATAAGAGCTAAGACAAAACGCATCTGAGAATGCCATACAACTTTGGAATAAATAGATAATGCGAGTAATGCAGGAATCATAATAATCATAAATACTGTTACTCTAAAATCTTTGAATTTTTTCATTTTATCACCTTTTCACATTCTACATGGATTAGGACCATTTGACAAGTTATTGAATTTGTCTTACACTCATTTCATAAAAATATTGGAGGTATTCAATGAAAATCAAGAAATTTCTATCCGAACTACTTGGTACTTTCCTACTTGTATTTCTAGGTACTACAGCTTATGCATTACTTGGATCTACAGGATTAGGTTCTACATATAGTACAGTAGCAGGTATTATCGGTATTGCAGTTGTATTTGGTCTTGCAATGACATTCGTTTATTATATGTTCTCTTCTATTTCAGGAGCACATGTCAATCCAGCAGTGTCTATCGCAATGTATTTTAATGGAGCTATCTCTCTCGTAGAAATGTTCCTTTATATTGTGGCACAACTATTAGGTGCACTTCTTGCAAGTGGATTACTACTTGGTATTCTTAAATGTATTCCTAGTGTATCTATCACAACTTTAGGTGTTGGACAAACAGGATATAGTTCTTTAAGTATGATTTCATTAGATGTAAAGGGTGCTATTCTTATAGAAGCTGTATTAACTTTTGTATTTGTATCAGTGTACTTACATGTAGTAAATGATGAAAGATTAGAAAGACTATCTGGATTATTAATTGGTGGTGCATTAACACTTGTCACAATTTTAGGTATCCCATTTACTGGTGCTTCTATTAACCCTGCAAGATCATTTGGTCCAGCAGTTATTATGAAGATACTTGGTAAAGGCACTGCACTTAATCAGTTATGGGTATTCTTATTATCACCACTTATTGGTGCTTTAGTCGCTTATATCGTTTATAAGTTATTAAAAGGTGAAAAGATTGCATAGCTAAACTGATTCAAAAATCTTTGGGCTGTAACGAATAGACAGTATTGACTACTACCTTGAGCGTTACAGCACTTTTTCATATATACTCTCCTAAAAAGGTTATTCTCTTTTGCATGATGAATACTTTTTCATATTCTAGATGCACTTAAAAACATTAGAAAAGAGATAGCTTCCGCTATCTCCCAGGACCCCTGCTATAAGTTAGGATTATTATGTATATACTAATAATTCGCTTTTTTAACCTAGAATTTGAAGAAGTTTTTAATTTCATCCTTAAAGAAGTAGATAAGTAACACTGTATTTCCAACAAATGGAATTAAAAGAGATGAGTGGAAAAATGTTGGTATTGAAACAAACTCAAATAGCGTATCTGCGATAGGGATTGCCACAATTGTTTGATCAGGATAAAAAGAAACTGCAATAAATAAAATCACATAAATAACAAAACAGAAAAGAAATTTTATTGTTTTAGTACTCATAAAATTATACCTCTATACATTAAGATTTAGATTTAACATCAATATAGAATGCTTGCGTCTTTTTGGAAATGTAGTTATATAAATCATATAATCCACTTGAATCAAAGAAATCTGTTCTCATATGTTTTGCCAAGAAATCTCCAGATATTCCAAAACGACTACATTTTTATATTGATGTGGGGGTTTTCTGCCATTTTCACCCAAATAAATGTAAACGCTTTCTACACTATATATTATACTGATACAAATAATATTAGTAAATAATTTACCAATTTTTATATGTGAATTATTTTCAACAATCACAATCCTAAAGTATACTCACAAAGTGTAGTTCATGCTTTTTATCACCTTAATCCTTGCTTTATCTTTGTGATAATAATTTCTTATTTTATAGAAATTCTATCATACGCATAATATAATTAATTTAAGGAGGATTTCGTTATGAAATATGTTGATAAGGTTTTAACAGAATTAAAAGAAAAGAATGCTGATCAGCCAGAATTCATCGAAGCGGCTACAAACATCTTAAAGAGTTTGGAACCAGTTATTGAAGCACACCCTGAATATGAAAATATGGCTATCCTTGAAAGATTTACTGAACCTGAAAGAGTTATTATGTTTAAAGTCCCTTGGGTTAATGATGAAGGTAAGACTATTGTGAACAGAGGTTACCGTGTACAGTTCTCTAGCGCAATCGGTCCTTACAAAGGTGGTTTAAGATTCCATCCTTCAGTAAACCTAGGTATTATTAAATTCTTAGGTCTTGAACAGATCTTAAAGAACTCTCTTACAACTTTACCTATCGGTGGTGGTAAAGGTGGTTCTGACTTTGACCCACAAGGTAAGAGCGATGCTGAAGTAATGCGTTTCTGTCAGTCATTCATGACTGAATTATACCGTCATATCGGTCCTAGCGTAGACGTACCTGCTGGTGATATCGGTGTAGGTGGAAGAGAAATCGGATACTTATTTGGACAGTATAAGAGAATTAAAGATGCTTATGAAAACGGTGTTTTAACTGGTAAGGCTTTACCATTTGGTGGAAGCTTAATTCGTCCTGAAGCGACTGGTTTTGGTGCTGTTTATTATGGTAATGAAGTATTAAAACATTTCAATGACAGCTATGAAGGCAAGACTATTGCATGTTCTGGATATGGTAACGTTACATGGGGTGTTGCTCAGAAAGCAACTGAATTTGGTGCTAAGGTTGTTACTATCTCTGGTAGAGATGGTTATGTATATGATGCAGAAGGTGTCAATACTCAGGAAAAATGGGACTTCCTTGTTGAAATCAGAACTAAGAACGATATTAAGTTAAAAGACTATGCTGAAAAGTTCGGTGCTGAATTCCATCCAGGAGAAAAACCTTGGAGTGTTAAGTGTGATATGGCATTCCCTTGTGCAACACAGAATGAAATCGAAGAAGAAGATGCTAAGAAGTTAGTAGAAAACGGATGTAAGTATATTATCGAAGGTGCTAATATGCCTACTACTCCAGAAGCTATCGCATACTTCACAGGTCATGAAGGTACTTTAGGTCCTGCAAAGGCAGCAAATGCTGGTGGTGTTGCAGTTTCTGCACTTGAAATGAGTCAGAACTCAATGCGTTATAGCTGGACTAGAGAAGAAGTAGATGAAAAACTTCATACTATCATGGTAGATATCTATAATAACTCTGTTGCAGCAGCCGAAAAGTATGGCTTAGGTTATGACTTAATCAAAGGTGCAAATATTGCAGGATTTGAAAAAGTTGTAGATGCTATGATTGCTCAGGGTAACTATTAATATTAACGAGAGTTGTAATGAAACCATTACAGCTCTTTTTTGCGCCTTAAAAAAGGTGGATTATTCAATTTCCACCTTTTTCTTATAATTATAGATTATACTTATTATAATATAACAGACTACCACCCCTGCAATCACAAACTTACATTCTTGAGAAAGATGACTTATTCTCAAAATCAGTAAAATCATAAATGTACTGATCATACAAATATTCTCTTGAAGTAATACTTTTGCGGATTTGTTTTTCTTCATACTTTCAATAAGTTCATAAATAACTACTATTGCATCAAAAATCAAAATAACTGCAGCTATTCCTAAACGATACTTTGATGGAATCGCATCAAGACCATTAAATATTAGAAATAGGAATGTAATGATTACACCAGTAAAATAATTTAGAATTTTTTTCATAATAACCTCCTACATATAATAGTATATTATTTTTTTATTAGACGCTAGGGATTGCACCTGATTTCTTTTGTTTCTTTTTCTTTCTTCTCTCTTTAATATTATGAGTAATTGCGATTGCCTGGTAAATTATTACTGAACCCGATAATACTGCACCGATAATTGGATGTACAATATCTAAATGCAAAGGTATAAGAACAATAAGTGAAATAAGCACAAAAATATCAGTTTGTAAAAATACTTCTTTTGATTTGTTCTCTTTCATTCTGTCATTAAGAAGATATCTTAAAATAATTGCATCAAGCACAAAAAGTATAATTAATATAATTGATCGATTTTTTGATAATATTGTGTAAGAATCACCAAACATCAAATACCATACTGTGAACGCAGTACTCAATCTAGTACATATTTTCATGATTGTTTTTGTGAAATTTTTTCATAATGATTTCTCCTATGAGAGTCTATTATTTTTAGCTCCTCTTTTGCAAATGGGTAGTGATTATTCGCTTATTTACTATGTTTAGAGCTCATTGCATCTCGATATCGCACTCTTTTTGGCGACAAAACTGCCATTTCTATAAATTTCAATACCTTATCATACTTATCCTTTTGATCATTCATAATCAGCCAAAATAGATTCAGCCAGTCTTGGAGGTGTTCTTTGTCATAAGCTCCTTATTGTTTTAATAATAAATGAAGATTATTAACTGTATATAAAGGGTTGTCTTTATCTGATAGACCTTTGTTTCTCTTGTTGAGTATACTTCGCTTTCCAGTTCTAATTCTTCAATCAATATACTGTGAGAATGCTCATCATCATGCACTAATATAGAGTCTCTTGCAATATGCTTACTGTATGTTTCTTTTGTTGATAATTCAACTAGTCTTTATTAATGCCAACATTTTTTTAGAACATTTTTATATAAGTGGTTTTTTTCTTTATAAATTTTTTTCTGCTACTATCCTTATACGCATATGTTACGTATTTATAGTACATGTAGCCATCTGCATAATAGCGCTTTGTCTTAAAATATACAACTTTGTTGTTATTTAAAGAACGTACACTGTCAAGAAATGAAACAATTGTTACTGCTAATGATAAAGGCGGAACTGCACCTGCTATTGTAATCCAAAAAGATTTATAATTAGAAATCTTGTAAGTGTCACTATAAATTGTATCAAGATAATGATAAGTAAGTCTTGATGGATCAACACCTTTTGGAATAGGTACCCCTATACGTTTAACAGGTGTTGTTGTATTTTGATGTGATGGGGTTACAACTGTCCATCATCAAATTTTATTTTTGAAATTTTCCCGTTTTCAGCAATCAAATCAACTGTCTTGTTATTTTCTTTATCAAGGACTTGATAATCATTATCAATTTCGGTGATTTTATAAAATTCACCATCAAAAACAACGTTAGAATCTTCTGCAAATGCAAAGTTTATATTAGGCGATATGATTGAAACAGTTAAAACGATTGAAATTATAAATTTTAAAATTTTCATTATTTATTCCCCTTTCCTACTTCTTTCAATTTTCTGAATTCCCAGAAAATTCTTATAAATACTATGATTAATAAAACAAATTCTGCACCAACAAGAAATTTGTAAGTAGCACCAGACATATAAGAAGCACTCTCTGTTAATAAATGATGAAGAAACAAAATTATATATGCTGCGAGTGCTACCGAACATGCAAAAGACAAAAAGTGATAAATTTTCTCTGACTTATTCTTCATAAATTTCCCTCCTTTAAGATTGGTATTGTTTAAATATAAGGTTAAATATGGCATTAATCATCCATACTATAAGGTTTAGTACTAGACCACCAGCCACCATTTCCAAAACTATATGACTTATTTGGACCACTACCAAACTTCATTGTCAGGCTTCTATTACCATAACGTGAAGTTCCATTACTATTTCTTTGTAATGTATATTTAAAATATCCTTTAACTTTAGCTCCCGAAAATACTTTAGATGCTAATTTTCCAGTAGCATATCTACGGTATATATCTGAAACTGCGGTTTTAAAAGCAGCAACTGATACGCCACAAGCAGATACAGTAGCAGATACAGCCGCAATAGCTAATATAGTACCTGCTAAAACGCCGACAGTTTGAAAATCGACAGTAAAATTAGTTTTACAAGTAGCTGCATTTGAAACAGAACGCGCCCCATTAGGCTGAGTAGTAGTCACAACACAATCTTGAACTTCTCCATTAATTGTAAGTACTCCTGTAGTCTTATCATAGATAATATAATCCACATGCTTTGTTTCTTTGTTAATTACATCTACAAATCTTTTTTCATCATTTTCAAATATCTCATATGTGTAATTATCTAAAATCTGTTCTACAGTATTATCTGCATGAACACGACTCATTGGAATATTTAAGATCATTAGAAATGACAAGACAATCATTATTATTTTTTTCATTATTTTTTACCTTTCTCTTTCTTTAATTTCCATCTAGATGTTAACTAAATGTTATACTATGATATTAAATTTGCCTATAATTCTCGCATAAGAGACATATTTTCATGTATAAAAGACATTCCACAAAAATTACATTTCAATCCAATAAAATAATATGCTAAAATATTACAGAGGTGACGTTATGAATATACTGATTTGTGATGATAATACTGCTTTCGCAATGCAGCTAGAAGAAGATATAAGTGAATACTTTCATAATCCTAATATGAATATAAATGTGGTGACTGATCATTTTGATAAAATAGAAGGTACATATGATGTTATATTCATGGATATTGAATTAAATGATAAAAATGGTATTGAAATCGCAAAATATCATAAAGATAAGCATAACTGTCTGGTTATATTCACATCAAGTCACGAGAATCTTGTCTTTAATACATTCCATGTTGAACCTTTTCAGTTCATAAGAAAGAACCATTATGATTATGATAAAAATATTGTCTTTAAGCAGTTAAAAGAGAAACTACTTACTCTTTATATCACTATTACACTTAAAGACAGTAAGCGTTCATTACAGATTCCTATCCAAGATATCCATTCAATTGTCTCTATTGGTCATGATTTAGTTGTCCATACACCAAAAGAAGATTATATGACAACTGGTACTCTTAAAGATTTCTGTAATAATTACATCAATACAACACTCGTTCAGATTCAAAAGAATATGATTATTAACCTTCAATATGTAGAAGATTACAATCGTAATATCATCCTATATAATAATGAAAATCTGACTGTAGGACGTATTTATAAGAACAACTTTTTACATCATTACAAGGAGTACAAAAAGCTATGATATTTGATTTCTTATTTTTAACTATATGTATCACAATGCTTTGTTTTTGCATCAGCAGTATTTTAATACCAGAAAAAAAATATTCCTACACTATTCTTTGTGCTCCTCTTACTCTCACAGAAATGTTTATTTTTACCAACCCTAGTCTCCTCAATAACTTTTTATTGATCTCTCTTATATGTATAACACATGCATGTATGCTTTATATTCATAAATATAAAGCTGTGATCTATAGTATTTCTACAACACTTCTATTCTTTACCGCTTTACTTTTTGTGAATCTTTTATTTGTTCGTTTATTTTCTATATTGAATATAAGCGATTTTTATGGACTTCCTTTTGGAATTCTATATTGTATGATTGCCTTGGGATTATTAAAGATATTAAAATACAATAAAAATAATCTTTCCTTCCTCGAAGAGAATAAGACCTTTGGTCTTATTGGGATTGTATTACTTATATTAATCTCTTTACTCATGCAGGCTCTTTCTTTTATTGAACTACCCCAATCTACAATCATCTTAATGACTGTATTGGTATTTGTGTTAAGTTTATTATTTCTTTTTCTATTCTTCCAATATAGACAAAATTACTTAGAAAAAGAGAAGTTAAGAATACAAAGAGAAAATAATGATCGAATCAATCATATATATGATTCTTTACTAAAGAAAGAACATCGTATGCTTTATGTATTAAGAAAGCTTGATCATGTGATTTCTGATAAAGAGACACATCAGTTTATTCAGAAAGAAATAGATGATTTAATGAATAAACAATTTGTATCTCATACTAATAATCCTATTTTCGATCATAGGCTAACTATTCTTATGCAGATTTTAGAAGATTATGATATTAAGATGATAGTCATGGTTCCTGTTGATTCTCGTTTAAATGATGCAGATATTATTGAACAGATGGAAATCTTTATTAGAGAACATATAACAGATCATACAGAAATAAGACTAAAGGTTAAAGATAATCAATTCATTATAAATTGTAATGACAAAACTAAAAACATCCGCTTAAAAACGCCTCATTAACGAGGCGTTTTATAGATTATAAGATACAATATACAGCAATTGATCCTGAGCTACTACAATCAGTGATCTTCCTACATCACTTTTCTTATAATACTTATAATCCTGAGTGAAGTCTGGCAACTGCTTTTGTGATACTTTTGCTTCTATGATATATTTATTGAATTCTTCTTCTATTTCATTATTCTTCTTATTAGTCAATGTAATGGGAAGATTTTTATTTTTAACTTCCTGTACCTCATAATATATTCCATCATTAGTAAATGAAGGAGAAGGTTTTACTTGATAGACAATGGTATTTTCTGAAGGGAAGTCGATATTCCAGTTTTCAGATATATAATTCATATTCTGATAATGAAGAAGCGTAGAGACAATCACAACAACAATAAGTGTTATAAGAATGACTAATATTTTCTTGAGTTTCATCATTTCACTCCTTTCTACACTTCAACTCTATATGAGATATGATTTATTGCCTATAATTCTTGCACAAGAGACATAAATTCTAGCATAAAAGACATTGAAAAAGGGGCTGTAACGAATAGGTAGTATTTACTACTACCTTGAGCGTTACAGCTCTTTTTCGTATATCCAAACCCA
>NZ_JBEHVX010000045.1:0-17641 GCF_040227455.1 Catenibacterium sp. RTP21428st1_D7_RTP21428_210409
GAAAAGTCCATAAAATCAGGACTTCTTTTCGTCGTGGAGATAGAGAGATAGAGGGCGCGAAAAAAAAGAGCATCACCGTAAGGTGATGCTCATTTGGCAAGGACTGTCAACATTCTGTCCTTGACTTTTGAACCAGTTTAGATGGTCGCATTCTATTATTTTTGTGCTAATCGTTTCTCTGACAAAGAAATGAAAAATAATTATTATGGATTATTAACTTGTAAAAGAATTAGAAATGTAGCAGCTCATAGTAATTGTATATTGAATGATTTGAGACCCCATACTGCTGAGCATCTAACAAATAAAGACATTATAAAGGAATTGATACGTATTCCATATATGAATTCCAATTTTAGAAAAAATAGAATGAGTAATGTGAGAATTCAACAGATCATCACATTATTCTATATGCACAAGAAAATGGTAAGAAGTGAAGGAGTTGCCTTGTACGAAAGTAGGGAATTGAAGAAATTAATGAGAAGAATTGATAAAAATTGTAGTTATTATAAGACAAATACACTAATCCATGGAACTTTCAAATTTCTTGGATTAGAGGAACTTTCAAATTTCTTGGATTAGTAGTTGACAATTGGTTTTAGACAAGGTACTATCAAAGTGGCTGGAAAAAGATATTCTTTTACGGTTGCGGCATTGTTCAAACGATGTTTGCACGGGTTTTCTATTAATAGACCTCTTCGGAGGTCTTTTTTGTACATGAAAAATACATGTTTCCATGTGTCTTGCTTAATAGTTGGATTGTAGTAAGTAAAAAGACGCTTCAAAATTCTCAGATCAGTCATTGACAGTTGGTTTTAGACAGTGTACTATCTACAGTAGATGAAAAAAGATATTCTTTTACGGATGCGGCATTGTGAAAAATGATGTTTGCACGGGTTTTCTATTAATGGACCTCTTCGGAGGTCTTTTTTACATATAAAAAACACATGTTTCCATGTGTCTTACTTAATAGTTGGATTGTAGTAAGTAATATGATGCTTCTTACAATAAGCATTGATTGAAGCTCTCCAGTCAGTATTTTTAGTATACTCTACTAAATAAGTCGCAATACCTTTTTCCTGACATGTACTTAAATATTTCTTTAAGCGTGTTGATACTTCAGTATCCTGTTTTACATATTTTTTACCCTGTTTCTTAGTCATCATACTAGTCTGGTTTATACCTGCAACCATCTTAGCATTCTTATAAACAGTTTCTCTATAATCATAGGCATTATTCACAATAACTTTTAACTTATTCTGATTTGCTTCTTTAATAAGAGCATCTAACGCATCTGCATCATCAATCTTACTAATAAAAATACCATCAGCCTTTAACTCTTCAGCTTTATGATGTGGTTTCTTTGAACTCATATAGAAATAAATCTGTTTAGACTTCTTTCTTAAAACCTTCATATCTTCTGTAGTTAAACCTTTACTTCTCACTACAATAAGATCATAATGCTTCTTTATCTTAAGAAGCTCACTCTTTTTCTTTTTAGTAAGGACTGCATATGTACTCACTTGTGATTTAACAGCTGTTTTAGAAGAACATCCAGTTAATACAAAGAAAGCACATAATACTAGTGTTAATATTTTTTTATACATTTTCTCATACCTCACATCTCCTACATTATCACAATTTTTTCAGAAAGTGAACCTTGATTGTTTTAAGTGTGATGTAGTTTTATAATAAATAACTAAAAGGGGACAGTTATATGACACAATATGAATCACAGTATGAGAGAATGATCAAGTAGCCAATCCCTTCTCTGATACTTACTCTCGCATTACCAACAACAATCTCAATGTTAGTGACTAATATCTATAACATGGCTGATACGTACTTTGTTTCTACAGTAGGGACAAGTGCTACAGGTGCAGTAGGGATCGTTTTTGGATTGATGGCGATATTACAAGCCTTTGGCTTTTGCTTATGTGTGATAAAGAAGCAATAGAAGTGCAAAAAATTTTGCCGTTCCTATCCGACACTTGGTCATTGTGTCGGATAGGTCGGGCGGTTATTCGGGCAAGTCAATCTTGCCGACAAAGCTGTAATAAATCTCAATGTCCTGCCTGCGGGTGCCGTTCTCATCATAGCTGCACTCATGCACCACAATTTTCTCGATCATTTCCCGCAAGAGAGTGGGGGTCAGTTCTTCAAAGGCAAGGTGCTTGCGGACAATGCCCATAAATTTCTCGGCGTTGACGGTAGCTGCCTGTGACTTGTCCAGTTCGGCTTGCAGGGCGGCGGCTCTCTTTTTCAGCTCCGCTTGCTCGGCTTCGTAGTCAGCCGACAGTTCCATGAAACGCTCATCGCTGATTTTGCCGTTTACATTGTCCTCATACAGCCGCTTGATAATGCGGCTGATTTCAGAAATGCGTTCCTGCGCCTGTTCAAGCTGCTTGATGGCTGCGGCGGTCTTTCGCTTGCCGCCGATCTCGTTCTGCTGGACAAGTAGTTTCACAAACCGGCTCTCATGCTTGGCTGCGTATTCGGTCACTTGCCGGAGATTTGCCAGGACACCAGCGGTCAACAGATCGGTGCGGATAAAGTGCGCCGTACAGTTGCGGGTGCGCTTCTTGTAGCTGCCGCAGATGTAGCAGTCCTGTTTGCGGTCTTTGTTCTGATACCGCTGCTGATACAGCACATGGCCGCAGTCGGCGCAGAACAAAATCCCGGAGAACAGCCCCACTTCATCGTAGCGGTTCGGGCGTTTGCGCTGTTTGCGTAACTCCTGCACCCGTTCCCATGTTTCCTTGTCGATGATCGGCTCATGGTGGTTCTCGAAAATGGCCTGCTTCTCGACGGGGTTCTCTATGCTGTGCTTGACCTTATAAGAAGGCTTTTCCGTTTTGAAGTTCACCAGACATCCGGTGTACTCTCGGTTTTCGAGGATATGAACGACGGTGTTGGTCGCCCATTTGCACTCATAGCCTGGGTGATAACGGCGGGTGCTGCCTGTCCGCTGATATTCCAGCGTCCCCGGCGTGGGGATTTGCTGCTCCGTCAGCATACGGGCAATCTTGGTCGGGCCGTTCCCGGCAAGGCAAAGCTGGTAAATCTGCTGCACCACCGGGGCGGCTTCCTCGTCTATAATAAAATTCTCGTCCTCGTCCATCACATAGCCGTAAACCGGCTTGCCGCTCATGCCTTTTGACTTTTTCACTGCCTTGATTTTCTTGCTCGTATCTCTCACCAGCCATTCATTGAACAGATTTCGCAGCGGGGTAAAATCGTTGTCCATGCCCTCGCTGGCACTGTCCACATTATCGTTGACAGCGATAAAACGCACACCCTTTTGAGGGAACAGCATTTCCGTGTAAAACCCTACCTGCAAGTAGTTTCGCCCTAACCGGCTCATGTCCTTGACGATGACCGTACCCACTTTCCCGGCTTCAATGTCCGCAAGCATGGCTTGAAATCCGGGCCGCTGGAAGTTCGCGCCGGAAAAACCGTCGTCGGTGTACCAGCGCAGATTGGTAAAGCCGTTCTGTTTTGCGTAGGTTTCGAGTATCCTTTTTTGGTTCGATATGGAATTACTCTCGCCTTGCAATTCATCCTCGTGGGACAATCTCGGATAAAGGGCGGTAATGAGGTTTTGGATGGCTTGTCTTAACATAAAATCCTCCGTTTCCGACAGCCAGCCCCACTATTCCGTGGTTTCATTGTACCACGGAACGGCGGGGGCTGTACAGCGGCAAAAGCGTTAAATTTGCTTCTTTACAGCTTTTCAATTTTCCGATTTTTATGGTATGGGTTGTCGTCCCATATTTGCAGTAGAAAAGTTCATAACTCCGTGGTATACTCTGATTTAACAAAAAAATCAGAAGTTAAAGGAGAAAACATGAAGTATACAATAGATGAATTAACCGCGGCCAAAAGGCAAATTGATTCAACTCTGCACAAGCTAAGAGAAACAGTAAAAACATTTGAATCAAAGGATAATTCCGAGCGTTATAAATCACAAATCACATTGGCAAAGAGAAGAATAAAAGCCTTTGAAATTGCAAATTATTTTATAGAGAATGAGATTAAGAATTGCTAAAGCACTTCCGATTTTCGTTCCAGCGGTCATGCTCCCTGGCATGGCCGCTTTTCCATGCCCCGGTTCACGCCGGATAAGTCGGCTCCTGTGTAGCAGCGGCTTCCGCTTCCAGTACCCGCGCCATTTTGTCGGCGGCTGTGGTTGTGGTGTCTTTCTTGAAATAGCCGGACACGACAAGGACGGAATTGCCCATGCGGATTTCCGTCACACAGTCAGGGCGGCGGGTGGTGCGGGTGTCGTGCTGCTTGTTATCTGCCATAGGCAATACTCCTTTCAGTCGGTAATCAGTTTCTTCATGCTCTCCATTTTCCGCTTGGCGGTTTCCTGCCGGAAGTTGTCGCCGGTAAAGCGTACCGGGACGCACATGGAAAGCAGGCGGTCATAAATCCGGGAATGGGCGGTGTCCTCCGGGTTGTGCAGGTCGTCCAGCGTAAGGTTGGTCGTGACGATCAGCGGCTTGCCGCTGCGGTAACGGCTGTCAATCACATTGAACACCTGTTCCAGCCCGTATTCCGTCCCGCGTTCCATGCCGAAGTCGTCAAGGATCAGCAGCGGATAACGACAAAGGCGGGAAATGTACTCGTTGCGCCCCTCAAAGCTGGCGGCAAGGTCATTGAGGATAAGAGCAAAGTTCGTCATGCGGACGGGGATTTCTTTCTCCATGAGGGCGTTTGCGATACAGCCTGCAAGGTAGCTTTTGCCGGTGCCTACGCCGCCCCAGAACAGGCAGCCGATATTGTCTGTCCGCATATCTTCCCAATGCTCCACATACCGGCGGGCAAGCCCGGTCTGCGGGTTCCTGCCGTTGTCGTTCTCGAAAGTCCAGTCCCGCATGGTGGGGTCGGTAAAGCCCCGGCGTTTCAGTTCTTCCACGGTGTCAAGGTGTCTGCGCCGCTTTTCGGCGGCTTCCCGTTCCTCGCGGGCGGTTCTCTGGCAGTCGCACTCTGCCGGGTGGCGGTCGCGCCCGAAGATAGCGGCCTTATCCGGCGCAAAATAGGCTTCTTTCGGCTTGCGGCACTTGCCGCAGTACAGTAAACCGTCCTCGCCGGTGTAGTCCTCCGGCTCCGGGATGGTGGTCGTCATATTCTCCAAAACCGCGTTGATTTCATTCTTCATAAACTCTCGCCCTCCTTGCATGAGTAGTCTGGTATGCCCTTTTTAGGGGCTTCCTTTTTGTCGTTCCCCGCCCATATCCGCAGGGCGGCGGCATAGTTCTGGTAGCTTTTCCCGTTGGCGGCAAGGTAGCGGCTCATTTCCTCGATGAACCGTTCCAGCCTGTCAGGGTACTCTGCCTGCAACTCGTCGTATTCGGTCTGTGACAGAAAAATATTTCCATATCGGCCATAGGGCGCGGACGGCCCCCCACTCACTCCCTTTGTTTGGCTCTCTGTAAGGTTGTTTATAGTAGTTTGGTTAGGGGACGGTTTTCCGACCATCATAAGGTCGGTTTTCTGACCATCAGTAGGACGGTTTTCCGGCTCTATGAGGGGCGGACTTCCGGCCATCAGTTGGTCTGAAAACTGTACCTGTGGCACTGGCGGTACTTTGACATAAAGCCGGTTCGGTGCGGAGAAGCCGCCCCGTTCCCGTTCCAACAGCCCCGCCGTGTCCAGTTCATTAAGCGCCCCCTTGATGGTGGTGCTGCCTTTATCCAGTATTTCTGCTATCTCCGCGATGGGATAGATAATATAAATCCTGCCCTCGTCGTCCAGCCACTTGTTTTTCTGGGAGAGGGTGGAACGGTCTAACAGCAGCGAATACAGCAGCTTGGCGGTCTGTGAAATCTCCATTTTCAGCAGGAAACGGGGATACGGCAGATAGGCGGGCAGCCGCGTGTCTGCCCTGATATAATCAGCGATAGGATCACCTCCCTGTGTTCGGGTTGATTTTGGCGTATTGTCACGCATTAAAACGCCGTTTCCGGGGGAAAAGGATAAATGTATCGCGTACCCTTTGACACCCACGAAAAAAGCCTTGATTTATGCGGGTTTGAAAGGCTCTAAAGCGTGACATCTCTGCCTTTGTTTCCGCTTTCTCTCGGCGGCTTTGATTTTCTTCATGCGCCCGGCGCAGTCGGGGCAGTATTTTCCCCGGTTGGATTTGGGGACAAAGGCCGCCCCGCAGACGGCACACCGTTTCCGGCTTCCCCGGCACAAGAGGGCTGCGGCCAGCTCCCCGTCAAGGGGCAGGACAGCCACACGGAACCAGTGGCACATGAGGGAAAAGGAAATGCTCTGGACGCACACGCAAGGCTCCCCGTCGTCCAATAGCAGGCAGTTCCCCTCATCGTAGTTACAGCACTCATGTACCAGCCGCCGCGCCCGCCGGTGCTGGCGGCTGGTACATGTGGGGCAGGTTATCGCTCATGGCTCTGCTCCTTTCTGCGGTGCGGCTCGTCCCGGCGCAAAATCTGGTCGATGTTCCGCTTGACGGTCTGCAACTCCTTGAACCGCTGTTTCTGTTCGTGATAGGTGTTATACAGGCCGTCTTTCTCGGAGATAAGCTGCTCGATCTCGGCCTGCAACGCTTTCCGGGCGGGCAGCTTGGTAATGCCATGCGCCTTGAAATACCGGGCTGCTGCGTCGGCTATGATAAAATCGCTCTCATGGGCCTGCCGGTATGCGGCGCGGGCTTTCTCGGATTTCTGTGCCCGCAGCCCGTCGCGGGCGGCCTTGGTCTGGGCGTAGGCCAACACCTGCCGCTGCAACTTCTTTTTCCCTTGCAGCTTCGTTTCCAGTGCTTTCAGTTCGCCGCTGGTCTGGCGCATTTTCTGATAGGCGGTGTCAACGGCGGCTTCTAACTGCTCCGGGGAAGTAAAGCCGTATTGCTGGTAGACGGACAGCGTTTTGGCGGCCTGCTTCAGATTGTGTATCTTCGCCCAGCGTTCATAGCCCCGGCCTTTGCCCTCGGCCATTTTCTGCTCAATGTCCACAAGCCGCTGCACTCCGTCCTGTTTCGGGGCGGCTATCTCGGCTCTTGCAACCTGCAAGCGGTCTTTTATGGTGCGTGGGGGATCGGGGGATCTGGCTGGCGCTTCGGCTGCTCTGGCGGCGTTTTGCTCTAAAACGGCAAAGACAGCGGCGCGGTCAAAATCGTCGCCCAGCTTCCGGGCGGTAATTGGCTTTGTCCTGTCCGGCGTGAGGTAGGAAAGCCGCCCCCGGCTCTCCTTGACGGTCACACCCTCCTGCAGCAACAGAGAGGAAAACTCGTCAAAGCTGGCGGCGGTGGCAAGGGCTTTCCGTAGGGTCTGCCGCAGCTTCTCCTTGTTCGTTTCAAACTTGGTCTGCCGGGGCGTGATACTATCGGCAATCATGGGGGCGTTCTGCTTGTCCAGCGCGGCCTGTCCCTTTTTCTGCGCCCAATACTCCCGGTCGGTGACGCGGTTCTTGCTGCCGTTCAAGAGGTCGATTTGATAAAGCCCCTCCCGGTGGCACATCTCCATGACTTCGGATTTGAAGTAGCGCAGGGCAGCGTCGGTACATCGGTGCTTGCAGCCGACTTTCGTATCGGCCGGCCTGTCCATGTAGGGCAGGAACGGCACTTCCTCAATCCGCAGGCTGTTTATGACGATATGCACATGAATGTTGCCGCTGTGGTTATGCCCGTCCGGGTGGGTGCAGACAAGGGCCTGGTGGCCGGGAAAATGCTCTTTACAGAATTGTTCCCCCAACGCCTGCGCCCGGTCTACGGTCAGGCCGTTGTCCGGCCCGTCCCGCGGGTCAAAGCTGATGATGTAGTGGTGGCTTTTCACATCTTCCCGCCGCTGGTTTTTCTGATAGCGGAGATTGGCCCGCATACACGCAACGGCAAAATCCTCCCCGTCGCAGTTCAGCGTGGACAGCCGGTAGTCCTCGCGGGGGATAAGCCTGCCGGTTTCATCAAGGACGGGCTTCATGGTAAACTCGTCATGCTCAAAGAGAAGATATTGCTCGGCGGCTCCGTAGTCGGCGTTTTTAGAGTTGATATGCTTGAGTGTTGCCAACCGCGTCACCTACTTTCTTGAGGACTTCATACTTGAGGACGGCAAGGTCGGATATGGCGGCGCGTACCTCGCCGGAAAGGGTGTTGTAGGGTACGCCGTATTCGTTCAGATACCGGGCAATCTGATTGAGGTTGCCGCCGATCCTGCCGTACTCGGCTGTCAGCTTCCCGACAGCGGAAAGCAACTCGTCATTGACCGACGACACATGGACAACCGGGCGTATGGTCGCCCGCCGTATCGCCTGCCGGAGAAATTCGGACTGGCTGATACCATAGGGCGCAAACCGCGCTGTGAAGTCGGCATACTCATCTTTGGACAGCCGGGTTTTCACAACGCGGCTGCGGTGGGGCGTGTTGTATTTCTTTCGCATGGTGTGACCTCCTTTCTCGCCCGTAAGGGCGCATGAGCAGGGTTTGGGGAAGGCACTCCCCAACAAGTTTCCCGCGAGGGGCAAAACTGCAGAATTGCGGATTTTGGCACCGTGGTAGAAACTTGCTCTCCGTGACTGCAAACTTTCTCTCACTTCCGTCCGCCACTTTTTTGGAAAACTGCAACCACAAAAGTTTGTTTCTCTTTTTCTGCTACTACTAATCCTGTAAAGGGCATTCCTGCCCGCTTTCGCTAAAATGACACCGGACGCAGTGGTTTCTACCCGGTGTTGGAGAAATCCTTTCTCTTTGCCCTCTACTACGGGTAAATGCTCCAAATGCCAAACACCAGGGCAGAAAAATTCCCTCCTCGCTTACTACTACAACCGGCAGGGGGCAAAATGGCCGGGAGCGGAGCCGGACAACAAAAAAAGCAGTAAATCTTTTTCAAGACTTACTGCTTTCGCTGGCCGCGTCGGTGGCGGCTGGTATTCAGTTTTTATGACTTGTCCGGTGGTTCGTCAAGCCGGAACTTGAATTGACAGTCAATTAACCGCTGCTTTACATAGTCCTCCACCTCGGCGTTGACCTGCCCGTTCACTTTTGAGAAATAGCGGATATATCCGGCGTAGTGGAGCAGGACAGCGTTCACGGCTTCTGGGTCGCCCTCACGGGCTTTGAGGATTGTTTCATAGGGGAGAAGTCTACTCATACCGGCTCACCCCCATTTCTTCGCGTAGCCGCTGCAAGGCAAGCTGGATATGCCGCCCCGCTGTGCTGCGTGACCGGCCAATACACGCGCCGATCACGCGCTGCGGCTGGCGCAGAAAGTAATAGCGCAGGATTTCTTCCCGCGTCTGCTCCGGCAAAACAGAGATCGCGTCGGCAAGGGCGGCGTTGCAGAGCAGGACGGTCTGACCGCAGACGGTAAATGGGTATTCCTCGTCCGGCTCCGACGCGGCAAACTGGACAAACTTCTCGTTCATCAGATAGTCAAGGGAAACTTGCCGTTCCCATTGCCGTTTAAGCTTCAAAATCTTGTCCAAGGCGGCACAGCGGATAACAGTCTTGCAAAAGGCGTTGTACCTGCGCTGGATATATTCTTGATAGGCTATCTGGTCGGTCATGGAAATTCCCCTTTCTGAATAATAGTGCGGGGCGGTGGCACTTCTTGCTGTCGCCCCTTGATTGCCTACCAGCAAAGGCGGGCGGGGCTGTCAACGGCTGCGCATATGCGCCGTTCATCTTGACCGTTGACTGGCTCGGCTGGGTTTGCTATTTACCCGACAAACTTGAATTTATTTTAAGCTATCACGTTTTACCTTCTTAAGCCTTACTATCATTACCATAGGAATTTCTTTGTTGGTTTTAAAACATTCTTCATAAAATCCATCAATGACAAATCCAGCTCTAAAACAAAGGTTAAAAATATCTTGTATGGAACGATGATAATAAATCTGCTCTTTCGGTTGCCCTTCAATCGCTATATCATAGTAACTGTGCGGTGTCATATATTTTTCAGTCAACGTGACAAAACAAGGGTGTTGCGTTGCAAAGACAAAAATTCCGCTTTCCTGCAACAGTTCATAAACAGCCATAAGAAGTGGTTCAATATCCGTAATATCCATAATTGCCATATTAGAAACTGCTTTCGTAAAGGCTCGATTTCTTTTTAATTCTAATATACTTTTTCTATCGGTCGCATCCGCCACACAAAATTCAATTTGTTTTGCATATTGTGATTGCCGTCTTTTAGCCAATTCTATCATTTTTTTGCTGTAATCAAAAGCGACAACCGAAGCGCCTCTTTGTGCAAGATACGAAGAATAATTTCCATTGCCACACGCAATATCCAAAATGTAATCCGCAGGATTAGGAGATAGAAGTTCCGTTACTTTGGGACGCACTACCTCTCTGTGAAATTCATTAGATTCGTCACCCATTGCATTATCCCAAAATTGTGCGTTCTCCTCCCAGATTTTTTTACTTTCCTCTGTTCCCATGTTCTCTCCCACTCCCCAAATTTGCTTTTTTGCTTCCAT
This sequence comes from Catenibacterium sp. RTP21428st1_D7_RTP21428_210409, assembly GCF_040227455.1. Taxonomy (NCBI): domain Bacteria; kingdom Bacillati; phylum Bacillota; class Erysipelotrichia; order Erysipelotrichales; family Coprobacillaceae; genus Catenibacterium; species Catenibacterium sp. RTP21428st1_D7_RTP21428_210409. The sequence continues at coordinate 10,438 of NZ_JBEHVX010000045.1, forward strand.
TAAATCTTCCTTACTATATTCCATTGTTACCCTCCATAACTTCTGATTGTTGCCGTCTTGACGATTATGTATCTTTACATTACCTTCTGAAACATATGGCGCACCTTGTCCAGGCGGCTGTTTGGACGGCGGGGCTGGATGACCGGCTGACCGACAGCGGCCTGATATCCTTTCAGCTCTGTAAGGCATACGCTCCGCCCGTTGGTGTAAAAGGCCAGATCAGTACGGTATGCCTGTATACAGCGGGCGGGAATCTCGCCAGTAAAGACAACTTCATCCTTTTTTACCTGGGCCGTTTCGATGGTGGCACAGTATTTCGGTGCATCATGATAAGCCCTGGAAAGGTATTCCTGGGGCGCATAGAGGATGAAGGAGAGATAAGGTTCCAGCAGCTGCGTCCCCGATTCCTTCAATGCCTGTTCCAATACAATCGGGGCCAATGAGCGGAAGTCCGCCGGCGTGCTGACCGGACTGTAATAAAGCCCGTATTCAAAGCAAATCTTACAGTCCGTTACGTTCCAGCCGAACAAGCCCTGCTCCAGCCCGTAACGGATACCATCCCTGACAGCGTTTTGAAAACTCTGGTTCAAGTATCCCAGCGAAACCCGGCTCTCGTATTGTACACCGGAGCCAAGCGAGAGTGGTGTAACAGACAGTCCTATGGATGCCCAAAACGGGTTGGGCGGCACCTCGATATGGATGGTGTGGCTGGCTGCTTTGAGCGGCCGCTCCATATAAATGACGGAGGGTTCCTTTACCACTGTTTCAAGCTTGTATTTTTCCGACAGCAAAGCGGAAACAACCTCCAACTGCACCCGGCCCAAAAAAGAAAGAATGATCTCATGGGTGATGGAATCCACTTCGCAACGCAAAAGCGGGTCAGTATCCGCAAGTTGCGTAAGAGCGTCCAGCAGCCGTTCTCTTTGCGCTGCCGTTTTCGGCGCAATCGTCGTCCGCAGCATGGGGAGGGGGTCCTCGCGCCACCTTTTACGAGGGAGCCGGGTTTGGTCCCCTAATACATCGTTTAACCTCACGCTGTCGCTGGGAAGGATAACAATTTCACCCTGATAAGCGGTGTCTGTCCGAACAATTTCCCCTTTGGATGGAATACGCATCTCTGTGATTTTCAGCTTTTCTCTCCCGGCCAGGGCCACCGTATCCCGCAGGCGCAGCGTTCCGCTGTATAACCGTAGATAGACACGCCGCTGGCCGCAATCGGTGTACTCAACCTTGAAAACGCTGCCGCATAGGGCGGCGCCCCCCTGTTCCCCAATCGGTTGGAACAGCCCTGTCACCGCATCCATCAACGGTTGAATGCCAAGGCCATTTTTGGCGCTGCCATGATAGACTGGGAACAGGGAGGCGTCTTGAACCCGCTGCTGTTCCTCCCGCGCAAGTTTTTCCCGGCTGATTGGTTCTCCTGCGATATACTTTTCCAATAATTCATCGTTATTTTCGATGACCGCATCCCATGCTTCTATGTCGGTATTTTCCTCCAGGACTATTTCCGGGGACAGCGACACCGTCTGCTTGATGATAATATCGGCGGAGAGCTTATCCCGAACAGACTGAACCACGCTCTGCAAATCAACGCCAGCCTGGTCGATCTTGTTGATAAAGATAACGGTGGGAATGTTCATTTTCCGCAGGGCATGGAACAGAATACGGGTCTGGGCCTGCACGCCATCTTTAGCGGAGATCACCAAGATGGCCCCATCTAAAACAGCCAAAGAGCGGTACACCTCCGCCAAAAAATCCATGTGGCCGGGCGTATCCACAATGTTAACTTTACATCTGTGCCACTGGAAGGAAGTGACTGCCGCTTGAATGGTAATCCCACGCTGCCGCTCCAAAAACATGGTGTCCGTCCTCGTTGTCCCTTTTTCGACGCTCCCCGGTTCTGAAATGGCTCCGCTGGCATATAGCAGGCTCTCCGTCAAGGTCGTCTTTCCAGCGTCTACATGGGCAAGAATTCCAATATTGATTATTTTCATGTGATTGCCCTCCCTTTACAGCCCCAAAGGGCATAAAAATCCCCAGCAGTAAAATACTTTTACCACTGGGGATTATAAGTTGCGGACATACACATATACAGCATACACCTGTTTGTGATTGCTGTTTTTGGGGATATGTCAAAATTGATAAGGCAAAAGTATTCTTAAATTGGGTACAAAAAACTAAGCCCCTACAAAAGGAGCTATCATAATCCTTTGTTCCCACTATCTGATTATAGTTTTATTTAAGAATACCTTGCCGCATATTTTTTACTCCTTTTCTGAATTAAATCCATTGTATCACATCAGTTTTAGGAAAGCAAGTACCTAAAAGAAATTTTTCTTCCCCTTATATGTAACAATCATACCGGCTTCCTAGCGTTCAGAATGTTTTCTGCTGTCTGCTGTGGTGTTTGGTTGGAATTGTCCAACCAAAAGCCGATCCGTGGTGTTGTCTGCATTTTACTAAATACAAATTCAATGTATACAGAAAGATATAAGGAGTGGGAGGGATTCCGCCGTAGTTGGCATTGTAGGAAAATCCAAAAGTTTAGATTTTCCCACAATGCTTATCTTTTGGTCTTTGGTTCGGAATAGTGTAGTGCTGGCGGTCTATCTCTTGTTTTCGGTTGCTTGCTTCCTTACCGTACATGAGCATTATGTTTGGACATGGAGCAGGCGCAAATATATCAAGAAGACTAGGGGCAAAAAGAGTAGAAGAAGCACGTATATTTGCATCTACAAGCTTTTTTAGTTCACTCTTTTTTGGTGCTTTGATTGCGGTGCTGGGCCTTATATTCCTAAACCCGCTTATGTATTTAATGGGTTCAACTTCTACCATATTACCTTATGCAAGAGCCTATGCCTTCTTTATTTTGATTGCCGCACCTGCCATGACTTCATCATGTGTGATGAATAATATACTAAGATATGAAGGACAAGCATCACTTGCGATGATTGGACTTACATCCGGTTCTATTATTAATATCTTTGGTGATTATATTTTTATGCGAATATTTCATATGGGTGTCACTGGTGCAGGACTCTCTACTGCCCTGTCTCAATATATCAGTGCATTCATTCTCTATTCTATGTATCACAAAGGAAAGACACAAAGTTGTTTTAAATGGCAATATGTAAGTTTAGAAAAATATGTTATTGGAAGTATTGTTGCGGTAGGATTCCCATCACTCTGTCGTCAGGGATTAAATAGTATCAGTGTTATGACTCTTAACTTTGCGGCAGGAATCTATGGTGATGAAGCGATTGCGGCAATGAGTGTTGTGAGTCGTATATCTAATCTCATCTTCTCAGTAGGAGTAGGTATAGGTCAGGGGTTTCAGCCAGTATCAGCATTTAGCTATGGTGCTAAACGATATGACCGTTTGAAACAGGCATTTATTTTCACATTGACTCTTTCTACTATTCTATTAAGTATTATTAGTGTCATCTGTTTATGCTTCACAAAACCGCTTCTCTTACTCTTTACACAGGATAGTCAAGTACTCTCTATTGCGCAGCTTGCGATGAAATTTGAATGTATTGCGATATTCTTCATGGCTATTAGTATCGGCGCAAATATGTTATTCCAAAGTATTGGTAGAAGTGTCATAGCGACATTCCTAGCTGCTTTAAGAAGTGGTTTGGCTTTTATCTCACTTGTTATCCTATTGCCTCACATATGGGGTATTACAGGTTTAGCCTTATCTCAGCCTATAGCTGATTTATGTGCAAGTATTATTCCTATTCCCTTTATTTTTAGTTTATTCAAGGAATTATCCTAAAACTATGGTATAATCGTTTCGGTGATTAAAATGAAAAATATGAAACAAACAGTATTAGAATATGTAAAAGTAATTCTTGTGACAGTAGTTCTTACATATGGTTTCTTATTCTTTGTCCAGATTTCTCATGTAGAAGGACAATCTATGGAACCTAATTATCATGAAGGGAACATTGTCTTAGTTAATAAGCAGTTCTATCATTATGATGATGTAAAATATGGTGATGTTGTCATTGCAAAATGTAATATATTAGGACAGCAGAGACAGATCATTAAAAGAGTCATTGGCAAGCAGGGGGATACAATAGAATGTATTGATCATGAACTCTACCGTAATGGTAAGAAAGTCAATGAAACATATATAAACGAACAAATGACAGACACCAACTGGACTTATACAGTTCCTAAAGGTGATGTCTTTATTATGGGGGATAATAGAAACCATTCTACTGATTCTCGTTATATAGGTGCTGTTTCTTTTAAGAAAGAAATAGTCGGTAAAGTATTCTTTAAGGCCTTCTAGTAAAGGTCTTTTTTATATTACAGATTAGATTTAACTAACTTAGCAAGCAAAATATGGGAATTTACTAAATTCCATAAATAATAACGCTTACATATGATAATTACAAAATTAGGCTTTGCATATTGTAAATATCTCTGTTATTATGGGGTAAAATAGATAGGAGCTAACATAATCTATTTAGAAAGGATGAAAAAATGGCTAAGAAATTCGAAATTACTAGAGGTAATGCAATCTTAAACTTCTCTGAAGAATTCTGTCAGAGTAGATGTGAATTAGTGGAAAGTGAATCTTTCTCTAAAGTATTGGAGAAATTCATTAAGAATCAGCGCAGATTAGAAACACAGTTATATATTTATTTACATGAACGCAATGCGGATGATTTCTTCTTATTAGGAGATTTAAGAAGCATTTTCAAGTTATTACTTGTACTTGATGCAGAACAGGTTTGTGCATTAAGACCAGAATATGCAGTGTATTTTGAAGATCGTGATATGTTCGTAAAGTTAATTGAAGACATTTATTTATACTGGAGAAAACTTCAGAGATATGCAATTGTTTTCAATGACTCAAAGAAATCAGGTTACCAGAGTGTACAGTTCGCTGATGCTCAGGAAGAGTTTGAAAAACTTGTATTAGAAGTATATCGTTCAATGCAGAGAGCTGTAGGTAAGAACGATAAGGTATTAAGACAGATTACAGCAGGTGTGAATGCTGGTTTAACTGTTACTCACTTAACTACAGGTTTACCTGATGATTATGAATGTTTAAAGGATGTTCCATTCATTGAACAGGTTGTTATTCATCCACCATTTATCACTTATTCTAAGAGAAATAAAAGAGATGGTGTATTCCCAGAAAGTAGAACAAATCCAGTTACTGATTTAACATTTAATCCTGATCAGTGGTTATGTTACCCTGCAAAGGTTGGTAAGTTATTATGTTTCGTTTACTTCAATACTAAGTTTATGGCACAGGGCGTTACTTTATGTAACTTATTTGAACTTGCTGATGAATCAGAATATAGACATAATAAACCAGATCTAGTATATGTATATGGTTATGAAGATGGTAAGAAGGATCAGTCATTCTTCCAGGATGACAAGAACGATATGATGGTTGCTAAACTATCAGCAAGTGATGAATTCGATTACTTCGGATATATGAAGAAGATGTGTTTAACACTTCACAACGTATCTAACATCAACCACCATAAACTACCTATCCATGGTGCTATGATCCAGATGAAGTTACATGATGGTTCTGAAAAGAATATCGTTGTAATGGGTGACTCTGGTGCTGGTAAATCAGAAACTATTGAACAGATTAAGGCTTATGGTGAAGCTTATATCGAAGATATCAAGACTATCTATGATGATATGGGTTGCTTATCATTAGTTGATGGTAAAGTAAAGACTTCAGGTACAGAAGTTGGTGCCTTCGTTCGTCTTGATGACTTAGATGCTGGTTACAGCTTTAAGGAATTAGATAGATCTGTATTCATGAACCCAGATAAGGTCAATGCACGTATCGTAATTCCTATTACTGATTATAAAGATGTTATCGCTGATCATGATGTAGATATCTTCTTATATGCTAATAACTATGAAGCTGAAGGTGAAGCCTTAGAATTCTTTGATAATGAAGAAGATGCATTAAAGGTATTCAGAGCTGGTAACCGTATGGCTAAGGGTACTACTACTGAATATGGTTTAGTTGGCTCTTATTTCGCAAACCCATTTGGTCCAGTTCAGAGAAAAGAACAGACAGAACCATTATTACAAGAATTCTTCCATAAGATGTTTGAACAGGGTGTACAGGTTGGTGTACTTCGTACAAGACTTGGTATTAAGGGTCAGGAATATGATGGTCCTAGAACTGCTGCAAAGACTATCTTACACTATGTAACTGGTGATAATGATCTTAAGGAATTACCAGAAGAACAGTAATATTCCAAACACTTCAAGATTATTCTTGAGGTGTTTTTTTATACAAAAATAGATGAATTTGATTATTCACTCTATGAATACGCTTACAGTTATGTTACTATTTTAACAAGGAGGCTTAAATATGGGTAAATTAGATAATAAAGTCGCTATCGTTACAGGCGGTAACGCAGGTGTTGGTAAAGCTATTGCAAAATTATTTGCAAGTGAAGGTGCAAAGGTTGTTATTTCAGCAAGAAGAAAAGAAGTATTAGAAGAAGTAGGTAAAGAAATTGAAGAAGCAGGAGGCACTGTTTTATGTGTACCTACTGATATTTCTAAGATTGATGATGTAAAGAACCTGGTTTCTAAAACTGTAGAAGCATTTGGTAAAGTAGATGTATTAGTGAATAATGCAGGTGTACTTGATAAAGGATTAAATGCGATTGATCGTATTGATTATGATGATTTAAATAGAGTTATTGATATTAACCAGAAGGGTACAATGTATTGTATGTCTGAAGCATTAAAGGTTATGACAAGTGGTGCTTCTATTGTAAATATTGCAAGTGTTGCAGGTCAGTTTGGTGCTGGAGGAGCTGTTTACGTTTCTACAAAAGCAGCTATTATTGGTGTTACTAAACATACTGCAATGCGTTTTGCGAAAGAAAATATTCGTTGTAATGTTATTTGTCCTGGTAGTATTACTACAGATATGGCAGCAGGCTTAACACCTGATACAATGGATATGAAGATGATGGGTGCAATGAGTGCGCATAGTGATTTATCACTTAAACCATGTAGTCCAGAAGATGTTGCAAGAGTCACTCTTTTCTTAGCAAGTGATGATGCAGCGCCTATTACAGGACAGGTTGTAGTCACTGATTATGGTGTAGACTTATAATAGAGAGGCTGTAACGGGTAAATAACTCATTATAGTTTCATAAAAAGCAAAAGACGGACCGAGGTCCGTCTTTTGTGG
>NZ_JBEHVX010000046.1:0-17629 GCF_040227455.1 Catenibacterium sp. RTP21428st1_D7_RTP21428_210409
AATGATATCGCATCGTTCATCGAGCCCTGAAATCTGTCATTCATCAAGTTTTTCATAAACTTTTGACTCTACCTATAAAGTATATCAACGCTTTATGAACTATAAAAGAACTTCTGTCTTTTTCTTTTATTAATATAAAGAATAATATAAGCTGAAACAAAACCGCCAATCATCCCACTTACATGACCGGATAAAGATATTGTCGGTACAATAAAAGAAATAAACAACATCAGTAAGACATTCATTCCTAGGTTTCTTGCAATATCGCGAAGCTGTGTAGGATAGAACAAATAAAGAGCACCGATAGCACCAATGATTCCAAAGATTACACCACTAATACCGCCACTTACTGTATGGGCTCCAACGCCCAATAATAAATATGCAATATAAGGAAGACCAGTGGTAGAAAGCATGGATACAAGTATGACTATCAAATACTTTTTAGAACCCATCAAATACTCTACAAAACAACTGAGATTATACATAGAATAACAATTCACTACTATATGCATTAATCCAAAATGAATGAAATTTGCAGTAATCAAACGATAGTATTGATGAGTAACTTGAACATAGTATGGATTAAACCCTCCGCAAGCTAAGCCCTGCATCGCATTCATATCAATACTAAATAATAAGGTTGTTCCTATATAAGTAAGTATACATAATGCAAGTAGTGTATAAGTAACAGGATATTTTTTTATATTATTCATGTTTATCCTCTATGAATTCAAATATTGTCATTTGATCAATACTTGGATCATCTTTCTTAATAACTGTTTCATGATTATCTAATATTTCAGCTAAAGTAACTTCTGATTTTAAATCTTCATCAGTAAAATGGGCCTCTCCCATTTCAATGAGTCTAATATTACCACTATAATCCAATGTTTCATAAACAAGCTGTCTTGTCCAATGAGAATGGATATTCTGAATAGAAGTAAACCAGACAGGACCACTACCAATATGCGTACCTGTTACTATCTGGGCAAAGACCATACCACATATATAAAGATTCTTATCTAATGCATGAGTGACATCAAATAAAGCATATGGATCATTGGCAGTCATAATAACTAATTTATTCTGTTTAATATATTTAGAATACAGTCTAATTTTATCAAACATATGATCTGCGACAAATAATACCGCATTTCCGTTATTAGTTAACTGCGTTCTTAAGGCAAGTTCTTCTACACCTTTAGAACCACCCACAACTACTGTATAGCCTTCCTTTGAAATTTTTTTCATAATTTCTTTAGTGACATGACGCATTGTCTTGTTCATCATCTGTGGACCAGCAACTGATATATTGACTCCATAACTTAAAGATAAATCACCTATATAGCTAATGACTAAAGGCATCTTAGTCCCTAATACTCTTAGACTTGCAGGATAATCTTCTTCATAGATAGTTGTGACACCAATATCCTGGTTTTCTAAATTCTGCAGTGCATAAAAAAGATCTGGTAAGAGCTTTTGTCTCTTTTCTATCTTATGAGCTGTAAATTCATCTAAACCTATGATCTGGGTTAATGTATCAATACTCATCCCTGTAATCATACTTGGTTCTTTATGGGCTGATTTTAATTTTTTCTCTATTTCCTGCCACTCTTGTGTACTTATAGGCTGCGTGGAACTTGGAATCAAATCACCACAGCATAATATTAAGGCAAGACTGTTTAATGTTAGTTGTAATTTCATATTCTTATATTCCTTCTTAAATGTCATTATATCATATAGTTTTGGTATAAAAAAGTGGCCGTTCATAAGAACGGCCTAGTGAAAGGATAAGTAGTTATTACAAAATACCCATTTTTTCTTTTACAGCAGCCTGAGCAGCAGCAAGTCTTGCGATTGGTACACGGTAAGGTGAGCAAGATACATAAGTTAATCCAATCTTATGACAGAATTCTACTGTCTTTGGATCGCCACCATGTTCACCACAGATACCAAGTCTAATATCAGGACGAGTTGATCTTCCCTTTTCAGATGCAATCTTCATTAATTCTCCAACGCCTTCCTGGTCAACAGTAGCGAATGGATCATGTTCATAGATATTCTTAGAATAGTAATCGCCTAAGAACTTAGCAGCATCATCTCTTGAGAAACCGAATGTCATCTGAGTTAAGTCATTAGTACCAAATGAGAAGAATTCAGCTTCAGTTGCAATCTTATCAGCTGTGATTGCAGCTCTTGGAATTTCAATCATAGTACCAACTTCATATTTCATATCTAATCCGCTTTCAGCAATTAACTTATCAGCAGTCTTAACAACTACATTCTTTACATACTTTAATTCTTTAACATCACCAACTAATGGGATCATGATTTCTGGAGTAACTGGATGTCCTGTTTCCTTAGTTACGTTGATTGCAGCTTCAATAACAGCTCTTGTCTGCATTTCAGCAATTTCTGGATAAGTAACAGCAAGACGGCATCCTCTGTGACCCATCATTGGGTTGAATTCTTTTAATGATTCTACTCTTTCCTTTAATGCTTCGAAAGTCATACCTAAGCTTTCAGCTAATGGTTTGATTTCATCATCAGTATGAGGTAAGAATTCATGTAGAGGTGGATCTAAGAAACGGATATTAACACTATAACCATCCATAGCTTTGAATAATTCTTCAAAGTCTCCTCTCTGATATGGAAGAATCTTTTCTAATGCTTCCTTACGAGTTTCTACATCTTCTGCAGTAATCATTCTTCTGAAGTTGAAAATTCTTTCTTCTTCGAAGAACATATGTTCAGTACGGCATAATCCGATACCTTCAGCACCAAATGTCGCAGCCTGTTTAGCATCTCTAGGAGTATCCGCATTAGTTCTTACTAATAATTTTCTTTCTTTATCAGCCCAAGCCATGAATGTTTCAAAATCGCCACTAATCGCAGCAGGAACAGTCTTGATCTTCTGAGCAAATACTTCACCAGTAGAACCATTTAATGATACATAATCACCTTCAGTTAATACTGTACCATCTGGTAATGTTAATGTCTTCTTATCTTCAGAAACTCTTAATACACCACAACCAGCAACACAGCAAGTACCCATACCACGAGCAACTACTGCAGCATGAGATGTCATACCACCACGTACAGTTAAGATACCTTTAGCTAAGTTCATACCTTCGATATCTTCTGGAGAAGTTTCATTACGTACTAAGATCATATCCTGTACACCATTTGCATGTGCTTCCTGAACATCTTCAGCTGTAAAGTAGATATGTCCAGTAGCAGCACCTGGAGAAGCAGCTAAACCTGTAGCAACAGCCTTTGCAGCCTTGTAGTCTTCTTTATCGAAGTTTGGATGTAATAACTGGTCTAACTGTTTTGGTTCAACCTTTAATAATGCTTCTTGTTCATTAATCATGCCTTCATCAACCATGTCAACAGCAATCTTTAAAGCAGCCTGAGCTGTTCTCTTGCCATTACGAGTCTGTAACATGAATAATTTACCATCTTCAATTGTGAATTCCATATCCTGCATATCTTTATAATGGTCTTCAAGAATATGACAGATCTTCTGGAACTGTTCATAACATTCTGGCATAACTTCATTTAATGTAGCAATCGGCTGAGGTGTTCTGATACCAGCAACAACGTCTTCACCCTGAGCGTTCATTAAATATTCACCGAATAATTTATTTTCACCAGTTGCTGGGTTACGAGTGAAGGCAACACCAGTACCTGACTTATCACTTCTGTTACCATAAACCATCTGCTGAACGTTTACAGCTGTACCCCAAGAACCTGGGATATCATTTAAACGACGATAAGTGATGGCACGGTCATTATTCCAAGAACCAAATACGGCTTCAACTGCAGCTAATAACTGTTCGATTGGTTCCTGAGGGAAATCAACACCTGCATGTGCTTTATAAGCTTCTTTATAAACTGCAACAACTTCTTTTAAGTCTTCGGCAGTAAGTTCAGTATCGAATTCAACACCTTTTTCTTCTTTAATTGCATCAAATTTATGTTCGAAGTCTGATTTAGGGAATCCTTTTACAACGTCAGCGAACATCTGGATAAAACGACGATATGAATCATATACGAAACGTTCATTTCCAGTTGTTGCAGCGAATTCCTTAGCTACTTCATCATTTAAACCTAAGTTTAATACTGTATCCATCATACCTGGCATTGAGATTCTTGCACCAGAACGTACAGATACTAATAATGGATTCTTTGGATCACCTAAAGTTCTTCCAGTGATTTCTTCAAGCTTTTTAACGTGTTCAACAATCTGTCCTTTAATATCATCTGAGATCATTTTCCCGTCTTCATAATATTGTGTACAAGCTTCTGTAGTCACTGTGAATCCCTGAGGTACAGGTAAACCGATACCTGTCATTTCAGCAAGGTTGGCACCTTTACCACCAAGGAGATTACGCATATCCTTGTTACCTTCGCTAAATAAGTAAACATATTTTTTCATAACTACTAAATCCTCCTTATGTCTTTTCACTTATTTCATTATACACTTGTAAGGGCTTACTTGCAAACGCTTTCTTTTCTGTAATTGATTACACATTTAAAAAAAGCCCTATATAAGGGAATTATTATTGTTAAAAAAATAACAACATTTTTCTCCTATAGGGCTAAATGATGGATAATCGTAATTAATTGATCAGTTTGTAATGTTTGAAGCATGTCTGGATTTTTAGTTATTGTTTCATAAAGAAGATGATGTTTTGTATCATAATCCTCTTTTGAAATAGTAATAACGACTCCTTCAAGCTGTTTCTTAGTGAACTTTGTATCATAGATATAAGAATGCTTCACACCTAAAACACGGGATAAATGAGACATATATTGGTCTATATGAGTCGTTCCTAGATGAATCACTGTGTCACAATGCAAAGATAAATAGCGTGAAGCCATATCAGATACGATCAAAAGGCCACCCTTTTTATTAAACTCATGCATGATGCGATACTGAGAAGCATGATTCATAAATTGATGAATCACAAAATTGACATTCAGTTTTTCAGCATAATAAAGAATATCTTCATAGCTTTCTACAAATATAATCTGTTTCTTTTCTGTATTGAAATATGGTTCTTTACATAAGAAATGTGTACATTCTACCTTAGAAGAATCAACATGCAATGTAGTATGAATATTTTTCTTTAAGAACTCATGATGATGAAGTCCATAAAGAATACTTGAACAGTCTAAAGGAAGATGTTTCTTGATTTCCTTTATTTCTCTTATTTCTTCACTAGAAAAGCTATGAGAATCCTGATAAATGAGATATGAGACGAAGTTAGTATCTATCACTTGTCTTCTCATATATTCTAATAGTTTAGAAGGCGTAGTAAAGAGTATATCAATACCCTTATAAATTGTCTGGCATTCTTCAAATGTATTGGTACCAGGATAAGATGTAACAAAACGATATTGTGTGTATTTATTATATTCTTTCATATCAAAAGAAGATGATAACAACTCTTCTTTATGTCCAAGCAAGATAATCTGAGTTTTCTCTTCATGAATCATAGATGCAAGTAAAGGTGGAATAATGGATAACAGACGATCTTTGGAAGAATCAACATTTAAGATAAATGATTGACTCTTCTCAATAAGTCTATACGATTTCTTCTGGATTATTCCAGGCGCAATCATTCCCATATCACCTAATGCATGAATAACCTCATCAGGCCATTTATATTTAATAAATTTCTTCATTATTTATATAAGATATATTGTCTCACTTTAGAAATAAAATAGAGAGAACCTGTAATAAATACAACACCTTTATGACTATAAGCCTCATCTACTGCATGTTTCCAGTCTTCATCAATCTTCACTGGGAAGTCTTCTGCAAGAGCTTTGGCAGTTGCACGGCGAGGATGATCAAACTGAGTAACAGTAATATCCTTTGATAAAGATAATAATGTTTCTAACATATGATGAGTATCCTTATCTCCTAGTGCGGAAAAGATGATTTTAATATCACTAAAATCACGGGCACTTTCAAAGAAGGCATCCATTCCTTCTCTATTATGTGCACCATCTAGGATAATTAAAGGATTTTGATGAATTGTTTCAAAACGTCCTTCCCATACTGCATCATGCATTCCTTTTTCTAGATCTGCATCTTTGAATGGGAATTCTTTTCTAATATATTCTAATATATTAATCGCAAGTGCACTGTTAGTAACCTGATAATGTGCTGAAGTAGATAAAGATATATGATATCCATGATAATCATAAGAAATAGAAGCACCATAATAGACATGTTTAGGTTTTCTTATTTCTATAACATAAGAATGCTGCTTATGGGCTTCTTCATAGAAGATATCTAAGCATTCTGATCTTCTTTCTGCAGTCATATAAGGAATACCACGTTTAATGATTCCCGCTTTACTTCTGGCAATACTCGCATATGTATTTCCTAAGAAGTTTATATGATCTAAACCAATATTTGTATTGACTGTAAGTATTGGTGAAATGATATTAGTGGCATCTAATGTCCCACCAAGCCCTACTTCAAATATGGCAATATCTACACCCTGTTCAATAAAATACATGACTGCGATAAATACTTCTATTTCAAACTTAGAAAGCTCATAAGCCATCCAATCATCCATATAACGATTCGCATATCTTACAATAGTCGCTTCATCAATTGGTTTATCATTCACACGAATAATATCTAAACGATTTACTAAAGCAGGAGAAGTAAATGTACCTACCTTATAGCCTGCACATTTTAATACTTCTTTTGTATAGTTAGTTGTAGAGCCTTTCCCGTTTGTACCGCCAATATGAACACATGTTAATTTAGTTTGAGGATCATAGAAATCATACATAAAGTTCTTAAAGTTTGTGAGAGAATAAACTCGATCCTTTTGTGCTTCAATAAACGCTAAAACCTGATCATAATCACTAAAACGAGGAAGAACAGGGATTGTCTTCTTCAATAAATAACGACCATTAGATTCTACATCTACACTATAATCATGCTGCTTAAAAAAAGATAAATGTTCTTCATCTGTATAAGCAGTTAGTTCTTTTGTAACAAATCTTTCAGCAAGTTCAAGCAGCTCTTCTTGTACAAGAGTATCCTGATAATCTTCTGATACATAAACAAAAGATATATCAGAAAGATCTAAGAGTTCTAGTATACCTATAATCACTTCTCCACTGTAGGCTAAAAAGATCATCTTACAGGGATCTTTTAAAGCTCTTGATGTTTCATAATAATCTTTCGCAAGAAACTGGACAATTGCGTCTATATCTTCTTTTGTTGCAATCTTATATTCAAAATTTTCATTCATTTATATCACCTGTTGATATCTTAAAGTAAAAAGGATGGTTTGACCATCCTTTTTTTCTCAATTATTAGATTTTCTCAAAACGATCAACGTCAACTACAAATACTGTTGCCCCACCAACAAGTACATCTACCATGATTGGTGTAAAGAATTCACCCATTTCAGTAGGTGGTACTGTAGGTTCCTTTTCTACACGTTTCTTTGCATTGGCTTTAATGATTTCAATAGCGCTATCTACCTTATCATCATTTGTTCCTACAAAGAATGTAGTATTACCTTTCTTTAAGAAACCTCCTGAAGTAGCAAGCTTTGTGACAAAGAATCCACCTTCAGTTAAAGCGCTCTGGACAGTTGAACTGTCATCATTATTCACAATCGCAATTATCAGTTTCATACTATTGACCTCCTAATACGAATTAGTTTGTACATATATTCTAGCATATTCAAAGACAAAAATACATACATATTATATAATGACTCATGGTGATTTATATGAGTATACAAGAAAAATTAATAAAGTGGTATGAAGTCAATAAACGTGATCTTCCTTTTAGAGATATTAAAGACCCTTATAAAATCTGGGTAAGTGAGATTATGCTGCAACAGACGACTGTCACTGCAGTGATTCCCTATTATAAACGTTTTATTGAAAGATTTCCGGATATAGAAACACTTGCGAATGCAACAATAGAAGAAGTCTATAAGTATTGGGAAGGGTTAGGGTATTATCGTCGTGCTTTGCATCTTCATAAGAGTGCTAATCTGATTAAAGATACATTCCCTAAGGAGTATAAAGACATTCTCGCGCTTATTGGTGTAGGACCCTATACTGCAAGTGCTATTATGAGTTTTGCGTATCATAAGCCTTATATTGCGGTAGACGGAAATGCATTAAGAGTATTGAGTAGATTATATGCGATAGAAGAGAATATTGCGTTAAATAAGACTGTGAAAACAATTACAGATATAGGTAATCAACTCGTTATTGGTTATGATTCAGCAAAGATCAATCAAGGGATTATGGATTTTGCGAATGCGGTATGTTTACCTGTTCACCCTCATTGTAATGAATGTCCACTCAAAAAGGAATGCATTGCCTATTTGACAAATAAGCAGGACGTACTACCTATTAATATAAAAAAAGTAAATAAAAAAAGCTTATCTTATATTACAGGTATTGTAGTATATGATGATGAAGTGATGCTTATTAAAAATAAAAATAGGCTGCTAGAAAATATGTATTTACTTCCTCAATATGAAGTAGAGAGTCCTTATTCCTTTATAGAAGCGTTTAAAGAAGACTATGGGATCAACTTAGAGGTATTATCGCATTTAAAGGATTTTAAGCATGTATTTACTCATCGTACATGGTATATGCATGTATATGTATTTAAAGCTAATAAACGTTCTATTGACTTCTGTACAAAAAATAAGCAGGAGGAATTAACTATTCCTACTGCCCATAAAAAGATATTAAAATATTATGAAGGCTGATTAGAAATAATCAGTCTTATTTGTTCATGTCATATTTTTCAATGATTCTAGCAACAACTGGATGACGCACTACATCAAGTGCTGTTAAGTAAACAAAGGAAATACCTTTGACACCATCTAAGATCTTCATAGCATGTTTGAGACCATTTGTTGTCTGTTTAGGTAAGTCAATCTGAGTAATATCCCCTGTAATACACATCTTAGAGTTAAAACCTAAACGTGTAAGGAACATCTTCATCTGATTGTCTGTTGTATTTTGTGCTTCATCTAAAATAACATAAGCATCTTCTAGTGTACGCCCACGCATATAAGCAAGTGGCGCTATTTCAATAATACCCTTTTCAATTAATTTCTCTGTATTTTCTGCACCTAACATATCATAAAGTGCATCATAAAGAGGTCTTAAGTAAGGGTCAATCTTTTCTTTAAGGTCTCCAGGAAGAAACCCTAGGTTTTCTCCTGCTTCTACAGCTGGTCTAGTGAGAATGATTTTTTGTACTTCATGATTCTTTAATGCCTGTACAGCAAACACTACAGATAAGTATGTTTTACCTGTACCCGCTGGACCAATCGCAAATACCACATCATGATCTTTTAAAGAATGATAGTATTCTAACTGCCCCATTGTCTTAGGATATATAATCTTGCCATGACTTGTACGGGCAATATGAATATCAAATAGAGAATCCATTTCATCAAGCTTACCATTACGTCCTAACTTGATTGCGTACACCACATCTCTTTTAGAAATACGTACATCCTTTTTAGTAAGTTTAGCAAGTACCTGAATCACCTTTTCTAATGCAAGATCACTATGATCTAAATAAATGTCTGTACCACGGACATTGATTGCATTCTCGAATTCATCTTCCAATAAAGCGATATTTTCATCACTTGGGCCACACAACAATTGAATGGCATCTAAGCTATAATCACTTAACTGAATCACTTTTTCCATAAAATCATCCTTTCATTGAAAAAAAGAAGAGTCAGATGACTCTTCTAAAAATAAATCTTATCTACGACGTTTCTTCTGGTTCTTTCTAGCTGCTTCTGATTTCATTTTTCTCTTTAAACCAGGTTTAACATAGAATTCTCTTTTACGAGCTTCAGCAAGGGTTCCTGTTCTAGAAACTTGTCTCTTAAAACGACGTAAAGCATCATCTAAAGATTCATTTTCTCTTACTACTGTCTTTGCCATTGAACTTTCCCCCCTTTACCGCTAAATTCGAATATGATTATACACAATGATTTTTAATAATGCAAGCCTTTTTTGACTTTTATTTTTCAAGTTTTACATATCATCTTCTAATTGTTCATTATAGAGTTTTTTCGCATATTCCTGAGCAATGAATTTATCTCCGGGATAAGGTGTATTACCCACTAGTGATGTCATGAACTGTTCATGGCCTTTTCCTAAAATCAAAATAACATCACCTGGACAAGCTGCATCTATTGCCTGCTGAATGGCATAACGACGATCAGTAATAATCACTGAAATAGGATCAACAATCTGTTCTTGAATCTGTGAACAGATGCCTTCGATATCATCATCTCTTTCATCCTGTTCTGTCAATATAACATAATCACAGTATTTATTAGCTAAAGCACCTATCTTACTTCTTTTATGGATATCTTTACGTCCTGGTGCACCAAATACCGCAATTAAATGACCATTTCCTTTAACACTATGGACAAACTTGAATACTTCTTCAAAGTTATGTGCATGCTGACAATAGTCAACAATAATATGGAAAGGCTGTTTAACAGGGACTACTTCCATTCTACCTTCTACTGGCTGAATATATTTAATCGCATTCACGATTTCATCCGGTGTCATTTCTAAGGCATAAAGGGTTGTCAATATTGCAAGAGTGTTAGATATATTAAATGGTGCAATAATAGGAACTTCTACATGATAGTAATGATTTTTAATATAGATATTAAATGCTGAATGATCTATATAATATTCAATCTCACGTGCCATAATATCTGCTTTATGATGAATACCATAGGTTAATATTTTGGCATGATCAGCCATATCCTTATAGTTAGTAGTTAGATAATGATTAAAACGTACTTCGTCTGCATTAAGAATGGCATAACCACCTTCTTTAAGCAATCTAAAGAGTTTAACATAAGATGTCATCAGGTTATCTACAGTTCCATGGAAGTCCATATGTTCTTCATAAGCATTTGTAAATACCGCAATACTGAAATTAACTGAATCAACACGCTTTAAAGCTAAGCCATGAGAAGAGACTTCTAGAGTAAAGCCCTTCACATTCTCTTTAACCATGTTATAGAAGTTACGATGTAAACAGATAGGATCTGGTGTAGTACCAGTCATCTGCATCATTGTAGGTCCATATTCTATTCCGTTGTTACCTACATAGCCCATCTTTAAATAACGTCCTAGTAGTCTTGCAACAACACGGGCTACGACTGTTTTACCACTTGTTCCTGTAACACCTATTCCTGTCATCTTATAGGAAGGATGATCATAGAAGAGATCTGCCACACGATTGAGTTCATCTAAGACATCTGATACCTGAATATAAACAATACCCTGATAATAACGACGTAACGGCTTAGAATGAACAATACATTTAGCACCTTGGAAGATAGCATCATCGACATATTTATGACCATCTGTCACAAGACCTTCAATACAAAAGAAGATAGAATCCTTTCTAACATAACGGGAATCGCTATGAATAGATTCAATCTTTATATCACTTTCAACTTTAAAAAGCTCATTAAGCTTCTTCACTAGAAACCACCCCGATTAAATCATAACCTCGATGATCTGTTACCTTTACTTTATAAATATGTCCTTCTTTTAAAGAATGATCTGCAACAAAAACCTTTAAGTAATTAGAGGCATGTCCTACCATGTAGCCATCCTTTTCTTCTTCAATAAGCACTTCTAGTTCCTTATTCATTTCAGATAATGCGAATTCAGTTTTTAATTCATCAGAAAGCTGCAATAGTCTTCTAACACGGTCTTTCTTGACATCTCCTGGTACCTGATTTGGCATTCTATCTGCTGGTGTTCCCTTTCTTCTTGAATAAGGGAAAACATGTAATTGATTGAAATGAAGTTTCTTAATCCAGTTATATGTATCAACGAAGTCTTCTTCTGTTTCTCCAGGGAATCCTACAATGACATCTGTAGTAATAGAGATACCCGGCAATGCTTCTTTAAGTTCAAAATACTTCTTTTCAAATTCAGCTGTATTATAATGTCTTGCCATTCTTCTTAGAATAGAATCTGTACCAGACTGAATAGGAATATGTAAATGATCTACGATAATAGGACTTCTACCAATAAGTTCAATAATTTCATCACTCACCTGACTCATTTCAATAGAAGAAATACGTAATCTCTTTAATCCCTTGATTTTAGTTGTTAAGTCTACTAATAGATCATAGAAAGAATAATTGTCTAAATCCACACCATAACCTGCTGTATGAATACCCGTTAAGACGATTTCTACAAACCCTCTATCTACAAGTTCCTGAGCCTGTCTTAAAACATCTTCCTTAGAACGAGAACGAACTCCACCACGTGCATAAGGGATAATACAATATGTACAGAAGTTATTACATCCATCCTGAATTTTTAGGAAGGCTCTTGTTTTATTTTCAAATGCATGAATACTTAAGTCTTCAAAACGAGAGACCTTCATAACATTTTCTATTTTCACAATCTGTTTATGTGTCATCTTATATTCTTCTACAAAGTCTACAATAGAAGCACGATGTTGTGTTCCAAGTACTACAGAAACACCTTCTATTTCTGTGATTTCTTCACTTGCTACCTGTGAATAGCATCCCACTACACAGATGACTGCATCAGGATTAGTACGATGTGCCTTACGGATCATCTGTCTTGATTTAGAGTCCCCTGTATTTGTGACAGTACATGTATTAATAACATATACATCTGCAGGAGATTCAAAGTCGATATTGTCATACCCTCTTTTCTTGAATATTTCTAACATCGCTTCTGATTCGTAGCTGTTTACTTTACAGCCTAATGTATGAAAAGCAACTGTTGCCATTGTCTCACTTCACTTTCTTTATTAATTTCTTGTATGTACGATTACTAATTAATTGATGATCATACATGTATTGTATGAACTGTGTATATTCACCATGTTCATAATAAACCACTAATTCTTTTGCATCTTCAATAGACGCCCTGTTAGAATGACGATTATCATCACCAATCACAATACGACAAATCAATGAATAGTCTTCTTTCACAAATAAATAGATAGCGCCTAATTCTTCATAATAATAGGCAATATGAGATTCATTTTCATATACTTTTTCTAAGCTGGAAAAAGGTGTATCAAATACAACTGGTCCATAATATCTAAAAGCAGTATCTAGTGTAATTGGCTGATTCTTCACATATTCTGCATGTTGCTTTAATAAGAGAATCTGATAATCATTGATATACCAATTATTGATATCAGGAGAATAGATAGGAATATAAATATCTCGTGAACTTTCTTCATCATAAAAATGAGGGAGTGTTTCTAATACATTCTTTAAATCATTATTAAACATCTTTCTTTTTTCTTCATAGGTAATATATTCAAACATATCATAATGACCTGACGCAAAAAGATTATAGGAACCTTCAATTGCATCTTTTACATCTAGTGCACGCAAAAGGATTTCCATATTGAATAATTCAATTTCTGATTTAACCTTAAAACGAATATTCAAGTCTTCTAATTCTTTTTTATGTTCTTCACAATAATGATATAAGTTTGTTTTATTGTATTTTATATCCCTGCTGTATTTATTAATGACTGCAATAAAGTTCATATTAATCCCCCAATTCTCTTCTATACCCTATAACACTAAGCATATATAAAGGTGCTGTCTCACTTCTTAAAATACGATTACCAATAGAGCATGGCACAACACCCATTGACTGCATCTTTTCTACTTCCTGAAGATCAAAACCACCCTCTGGTCCTACTATAATAGTAATAGATGTATGAAGATCATTGAGTGCTTTTGTGAAAGCATAATGTTCCCCATTCTTACTTTCTTCCTCATATGCCACAACATTCACTTCAGATAAATAATCCTTTAATTGTGATAATTGAATAGGAGGTGTAATCTCAGGAACAATCTGTCTATGACATTGTTCACTTGCTTCCTGGGCGATGCGAACAAAGCGGTCCTTTTTCTTGTTAAAACGTCCTTCATCCATTTTCACTATACTTCTAGAAGCACGCAAAGGAACTATACGTGTAACGCCTAGTTCTGTTGCTTTTTGAATTACAAATTCAAACTTATCGCTCTTTGGTAAACCATAAACAAGTGTCACTTCAACATCTAATTCATTATCTTCCTGAAGTTCTTCTTTAATTTGTAGTAAACCCTGCTTTGTATCGATGATTTCACATAAGTAAACATGTTTGTCTTCATCAATACAAATGACATGTTCACCCTTTTCCATACGCATTACTTTAGTAATATGCTTATACATAGAATCATCAGTGATAATGATGTCATTTTGTCTATAATTATTTTTAATAAAATATCTCTGCATAATCATCTCTCTCCTCTAGCATTCTACCATTTTTATGAAACAATGAAAAGAAAAAGAAGATAGAGGGGGGTTCTATCTTCTTTCAAACAACTTATGCTTCTCTAGCTATAAATCCATTATCATAGTCAATGACTACATGACTGTTAGCATGGATTGTACCTTTGATTATTTCTCTTGCAAGCATTGTTTCAATATGTGACTGAATATAACGCTTGATTGGACGTGCACCAAATGTGGCATCAAATGCATCTTGTGCAATTCTGTTTTCAGCTGCATCAGTGACTTCTAGAGTAATCTTCTTTTCTTCGAGACGACCTTCAAGTTCATGAATAAACTTATCAATAATCTTATAAACAACACTTGAGTCAAGTGAGTTGAACATAACGATTTCATCAATACGGTTTAAGAATTCAGGTTTGAAGTGCATCTTTAATTCATTATCTACTTCTTTACGTGTTTCTTCATTGTTACCCTGTAACAAGTACTGAGAACCAATATTAGAAGTCATAATGATAATTGTATTCTTGAAGCTGACTACATTACCCTTAGAATCTGTTAAACGACCATCATCTAGAATCTGTAATAAGATATTGAAGACATCTGGATGGGCTTTTTCAATTTCATCTAATAAGACAATACTATATGGAGCACGTCTGACAGCTTCAGTTAACTGTCCACCTTCTTCATAACCTACATATCCTGGAGGAGCACCCAATAAACGAGAGACACTATATTTCTCCATATATTCACTCATATCGATACGTACGATATTCTTTTCACTATCAAAGAGCTGTTCAGCAAGTGTCTTAGCCACTTCTGTCTTACCTACACCAGTAGGACCTAGGAACAAGAATGAGCCAATAGGTCTATTCTCATCATTAATACCAGCACGACTTCTAAGTATTGCATCAGTGACTTTAGTGATGGCGTCATCCTGACCAATAACTCTTTTCTTCATAATATCTTCAAGATGTAATAATTTTTCTTTTTCTGATTCCATTAGCTTAGAAACTGGAATATTAGTCCATCTAGAGATGACTTCAGAAATAGTATCTACAGTGACCTTTTCCTGTAATAATGCATCATCATTTTCTTTAGCCTGATATTCTTCTATTTCTTTATTAATAGCTGGAATAGTCTGGTATTTAATTTTAGAGGCTTCTTCTAGGTTACCCTGAGATTCAAACTGTGCCATCTGTGTTTCTAAACGCACTTTTTGGTTCTTTAAATCCTTGATATGATCCACCTGAGACTTTTCTGATTTCCATTGTTCAGTTAATCCAGCAATCTTTTCATTTAAAGAAGCAATTTTTTCTTTGATTTCTTCTAGTCTCTTTTCGTTATCTTCAGTTGAATCTTCTTTTTCAATAGAGATTCTTTCCATTTCTAGACGATTCTTATCACGAGTAATTGTATCTAGTTCTTCAGGCATAGAGTCAATTTCCATACGTACTGAAGCACATGCTTCATCAATAAGGTCAATGGCCTTATCTGGTAAGAAACGATCTGTAATATAACGATCACTCATATGAGCTGCTGCGATAATTGCACTATCTTGAATCTGAACACCATGATGAGATTCAAATGGTTCCTTTAAACCTCTTAAAATCGCAATTGTATCATCAATATCAGGTTCTTGTACTAATACCTTCTGGAAACGTCTTTCTAGGGCTGCATCCTTTTCAATATACTGACGATATTCATCCAATGTTGTTGCACCAATACAATGTAATTCACCACGTGCTAACATTGGTTTTAATAAGTTGGCCGCATCCATCGCACCATCTGTCTTACCTGCACCTACTAACTGATGTATTTCATCAATAAACATAATGATTTGTCCTTCAGACTTCTTGATTTCATTTAAGACAGCTTTTAATCTTTCTTCAAATTCACCACGATATTTAGCACCTGCCACAAGTGAACCTAAATCAAGTTCAAATAAAGTTTTATCTTTTAATGTTTCAGGTACATCGTTCTTAACTATACGCCAAGCAAGTCCTTCTACAATTGCAGTCTTACCTACACCTGGCTCACCAATTAAAATCGGATTATTCTTTGTCTTACGTGATAAAATCTGAATCACACGTCTAATTTCTTCATCACGACCAATAACTGGATCAATCTTGCCATCTTTTACATCTTTAACAAGATCACGTCCATATTTTTCTAGTACTTCATAATTATTTTCTGGGTTTGGAGTATCCACTTTATGTCCTCCTCTCATTTCCTTAATTACTTTTTCAACTTCTTTTTTATTTAAATTATAACGAGATACAAAGTTTTTAATAAAAGTGCTTTGCGTATTAAATATTGCAAGAATAAGATGTTCTACACTCATATAGTCATCTTTATATTCTGTCTTAATTCTTTCAGCATTCGCAATCCAGCTATTGAGATCATAGCTTAAACGAAGCTGATCCTGAGTCACCTGCCCAACGCTAGGCTTCTTATTGATCTCCGCATTTAATAAATCCTGTACTTTTGGGATAGAGATATTAAGTTTTGTCAGTACTCTATAGAAAATACCAGAACTATCTTCTAATAATGCATACATGAGATGTTCAACATCAACAATCTGTTGATTCAGAGCTAACGCATTCTGAGCTGCACGTCCAAATGCTTCCTGCATTGCTTCTGTCCATTTTTCACCATTCATCGCAATCACTCCTTTAGCACTCTTCTTCCTCTTGTGCTAATGCTAGTATATCATTTTTTTTAGCACTGTCAACAGTTGTGTGCTAATTATTTGAGATTTTTTTTGCAAACCTTGATTTTACGGGGTTTGCAACACTTTTTCTTCCTTATAATCATCACTTTTTCTTGATTTGACACCATTTTGACACCAATTTTTTATTTTTGGTGTCAGCTAATTGCTACGCTTTCCAGCCTTGTGATTTCACTCTCAATTCTGGACATCTCACTTACATGGTTATATACGTCCATTGTTACATCTATGTGGGCGTGTCCCATAATATATTGAAGAACTTTTACGTCTATCCTCTTTTCTGCCTGCTAAGGATAAAATAAAAATGTAGGTAAAAGACAACATAAGAATGTTGGAAAACCTACATAATTATTTTGTCTTTTTTCATTTTATTGATATTATCTTACCGGAGGTAATATCGATGAATTCAAATGATTTTTATCAGCTAAAAGCTGAACTTAGCGTAATGGATTTTACTAAAAGCAAACCAAACTATGCAGATCTTGCCAGAAAGTATGGCGTAGATTACAGAACAGTGAAGAAGTATCACGAAGGCTACAA
>NZ_JBEHVX010000047.1:0-17498 GCF_040227455.1 Catenibacterium sp. RTP21428st1_D7_RTP21428_210409
ATTTTTTCTAAATTATTCAAACTTATTTTTAAGTTTGTCTTTTTTTATACGTTTTGATTGATTTTTGTTTCACACTTATCACCTCACTATTATTCTACAAAAAAACTGCACATATGTGCAGTTATAATTTCAAGAATTTACGTACTGAGAAAAATGAACCAATTAATCCTACAACAGCACCAAGTAGTGCAAGCAGAGCACCTAATTGCCATACTAATGGATATGGTGACATAAATGTGATCAAGTTAGATGACATCATTGATGTCATTGTCACATAAGCAAATTTATAACCATATACTAATATCAACAATGGCACAATAGAACCAATAAGTCCAATAAAGATACCTTCTAACATAAATGGAATACGGATATACCAGTTAGAAGCACCGACCATTCTCATGATTGAGATTTCTGTTGATCGAGATGTAATAGTGATTTTTATAGTATTCGCAATCATAAATAATGCGACTACGATTAATGCCACTACAAAAATAGCTCCACCATTACGCACAGATTCAAGGATATCCACTAATTTATTTGTAGAAGATCCACCATAAGTCACTTCTTTCACACAAGGAATATCACCAATCTTCTTCGCAATCTTATCAAGATTCTTTGCATTCTTGACTTCTACAATATATGCATCACCAAGAGGATTATCATTACGATAGTTTTCAAATAACTGTTTTGAATTCTTATCCTGAGATGCAATTAATTTGTCTAATTCTTTATCTTTACTTGAATAATTAACTTTCTTAATACCAGTTAATTTATTGATTTCATCTCCTACCGCTTTACTTTGTTCATCGGTAGCTGCTCTATCAACCTTAACATAGATATTTAAGCTGTTTTCAATATTCACAGTCATATGGTTCACATTGATTGCGATAACCGAAACAACACCAATCAATATTAACGTAATAGTTACTGCAAAGATAGATGAAATAGACATTACACCGTTTCTCCAGATATTCTGGAAAGCAGTTTTACAATGCTTAGGCATTGCCTTTAATTCTTCTACGAATTCCATGACTGATAACCTCCTAAACTTGTATCTGTTGTGACACAACCATCTTCAATAAGAATAGTTCTCTTCTTATTTCTCTGAACGATTTCACGGTCATGTGTGACAACAAGTACAGTTGTCTGACGGACATCATTGATTCTTTCTAGAAGTTCAATGATTCCCTGAGATGTTTCAGGATCTAGGTTACCTGTTGGTTCATCCGCAATTAATACTTTAGGCTGATTAACAATAGCACGGGCAATCGCTACACGCTGCTGCTGCCCACCCGATAATTCATGTGGGAACGAATTCGCTTTGTCTTCTAGACCTACAAGTTCTAGTACATTACGAACTTTTTTTCTGATTTCAGTTTTTGGTGTATTAGTTACTTCTAGCGCAAAAGCGACATTTTCAAAGACTGTCTTTTTTTGTAGAAGACGATAGTTCTGGAATACAACTCCAATCCTGCGTCTAAAATATGGGACTTTAGAGTTCTTAATACGAGATACATCGGTTCCATCAACAATAACTTTACCTCTTGTTGCTTTTTCTTCACGATAGAGAAGCTTGATAAATGTAGATTTACCAGCACCAGTTGGACCAATGACATAAACAAATTCGCCAGCATCGATTGTAAGTGACATATCATTTACAGCACGTACGCCAGTTTTATAAACTTTTGTTACGTTTTCAAGTTTAATCATTTCTTGCATAGCATCACACTCCTTGTTTTCCCATTATAGCACATACTCAAAATAAGTAATGCTTAATTTTAAATTTCTTTTGAAGACCATCTGTCAAGATTAACGTTAGGTAATGTAAAGCCTCTTCCGTTTACACTATGAACTTCACTTGTGATTTCAAAGGCTTCTGGATCCATTTCCTGAATAATATCATGGAATGCAGCATATTCACGTCTATTTAAGACTACCATAACAGCCTTAGAATCATTCTTCATAAATCCAGTTGTGATATTTAAGAATGTACAACCACGATCCACATCTTTCATTAAACGTTCAGCAATTTCTTCATAATGTTCTGATACAACAATAACCTGGATGTTGTTTTGTCCAAGTAACATCATCTTATCAATAATATATGTAGACATCACAACAGTAATAATACCATAGAGGATTTCTTCAACATTTGAAAATGGGATCTGAATAAGTAGAATCAAAATATCAAATATATTAATTAATAATCCTAGAGAAAGACCTGTATACTTATTCACAAGTAATGGTGGAATATCCATACCACCTGTACTATAACCAAGTCTTAATACAAGTCCTAGACCTACCCCGATAAGGAATCCTGCATAAACAGCTGCAAGTAATGTATCCTTAGTTAAATGTGTCAAACAGTAACTCTTTTCAAATAATGCAAGGAAGAATGGGAATGCGAATGTAGAAACGAGTGTTCCTACTGCAAACTTCTTCCCTAATACAATATAGCCAACAACAAATGCGATTATGTTAATGGCGAGTACAAGTGTTGATAAATGAACATAGAACACATAATGCTGGAATGAAAGGGCAAGACCTGATGCCCCACCAAGAATAATCTTAGCTGGTACCGCAAAACCTGCAGTACCTAAAGCCATAATGGCATTACCTAGCATAACTAAAATAAAATCAATCACTAATTTCTTTGCAGAATGTATTTTACTCATTATTTTTCTCCTTAACTTGAGATCTTAAATAAGCATAAATAAGATCATCAAGATCACCATCTAATATTTTCTTTGGATCATTTGATTCATAACCAGAACGGTTATCTTTGACCATAGAATAAGGATGAAGAACATAAGAACGGATTTGAGATCCCCATTCAATATTCTTCTTTTCACCTTGAATTTCAGATAGTTTTTCAGCATGAGCTTCCTGCATCAATAAATACAATTTACTCTTTAACATCAACATGGCCTGTTCTCTGTTCTGTAACTGAGAACGCTGTGACTGACAAGAAACAACTGTATTCGTAGGAATATGCGTAATACGAACTGCTGAATCAGTTTTATTAATATGCTGTCCTCCAGCACCGGATGCACGATATGTATCAATACGCAGATCCTTTGGATCAATCATAATCTCAATATCATCATCTAATTCAGGTGAAACTTCTACAGACGCAAATGATGTATGTCTTCTTTTTGATGAATCAAACGGTGAAATACGTACAAGTCGATGAACACCCTTCTCTGCTCTTAGATGACCATACGCATTATAACCAGTAAAACGGATAGAACATGATTTTAATCCTGCTTCATCACCTGCAAGATAATCATCAACGTCAACCTTCCATCCTTTCTTTTCGCCATAACGTATATACATACGCATAAGCATCTCAGCCCAGTCCTGAGATTCAGTTCCTCCAGCTCCTGGATGAATTTCTACAATCGCATTAGAATGATCATATTCTTGATCAAATAATAATGTCTTTTCAAATTCATCGAGATTCTTTTGGAATTTAATATAATCTTCTTCTAAAGAAGCCATAAAGTCAGGATCTTCAGTATCCTTGACATATTCATATACTTCAACAAGTTCTTTATAGCTTGCTTCTAAAGAATCATCTGTATCAGCCACTTTCTTCATTTCATTCAGATGAGCATATACTTTAGTCGCATGTGCCTGATCATCCCAGAAATGTTCGTCCATTGTCTGTACAGTTAGTCCTTCTATTTCTCTTTTTAGTACTTCAATATTTGCAGAAACATATAATTGGTCTAATAATAAACGGGCATCTTCCAGCCCGTTTTTGATTTCATATAATTCCATTATTTAAATTCAAGTTCAACCTTGATTTCTGGAATGTTCATTTCTGCTTCTGTACCAGGACGGATACCCATATGGACAATATTACGAGCAATTTCCTGAGAAATAGATTTTGTCATCTCTTCGAACATATAGAAACCTTCTTCTGTATATTCCTGAAGAGGATCACGCTGTGCATAAGCTCTTAAGTAGATACCATTTCTAAGTTTCTGCATTGCATCAATATGATTGATCCATGTATGGTCAATGATACCTAAAAGAACACGACGTTCATAATCAAGTTTTACTGAATCTTCTAGATCCTTATTGAATCTGTTTTCATAGCTCATGAATACAACTTCACTGACTGCATCAATGACCTTCTGAGGATCATTCACTGCTTTGTCTGGATTCTTAGCTACTAATTCACTTAATAACATGTAGTTCTTACCAACGTAGTTTAAGAATTTTTCAATATCTACAACTGGCTTCTTACCTTCATTATTAGTGAACTTAGGCATATCTAGTTCGATAGCTGTTAAGAATTCACCCTTGATGATTTCTGATAAGTCTTTAGAACGCATGATATCATCTCTTTCTTTATACATGATTTCACGCTGCTGACGCATAATATCATCATATTCTAGTAGCTGCTTACGCATATCGAAGTTCTGACCTTCTACACGCTTCTGAGCAGTTTCAATAGACTTAGTAATCATCTTAGATTCAATGGCTTCATCATCCATGAATGAATCAGTGAGAGCTTTAATCTTTTCACTTGCGAATCTCTGCATCAATTCATCTTCAAATGATACAAAGAACTGTGAACATCCTGGGTCACCCTGACGACCAGAACGTCCTCTTAACTGGTTATCGATACGTCTAGATTCATGACGTTCAGAACCAATAACCATTAAACCACCAATTTCAGCTACACCTTCACCAAGCTTGATATCAGTACCACGACCAGCCATGTTAGTAGCGATTGTAACAGCACCCTTCACACCAGCCTTAGCGATAATAGCAGCTTCTTTAGCATGGTTTTTAGCGTTTAATGTATTATGCTTAATACCTTTTGCGCTTAACATCTTAGATAAGATTTCAGATGTTTCTACAGCCACTGTACCAAGAAGGATTGGCTGACCATAAGCATGGCGCATTTCTACTTCTCTAATAATAGCTGCATATTTAGCTTTCTTGCTTGAGAATACTAAATCTGGTTTATCATCACGAATAACAGGCTTGTTTGTAGGAATAACTACAACACGCATGTTATAGATCTGACGGAATTCTTCTTCTTCAGTCTTTGCAGTACCTGTCATACCAGCTAGTTTATCAAATAATCTGAAGAAGTTCTGATAAGTAATTGTGGCAAGTGTAACAGTTTCTTCTTTGATTGGTACACCTTCTTTTGCTTCAATAGCCTGATGTAAACCATCAGAATAAGCACGACCTGGCATAACACGTCCAGTAAACTGGTCAATGATCATAATAGAAGCATTTCTAATATCATGGCTGCCATCTTCAGTCGCAATCATGTATTCAATGTCCTTAGTCATTGTATAGTTTGCTTTAAGTGCCTGGTTGATATAGTGTACTAATGCAGTATTTTGTGGATCATATAGGTTTTCTACATTAAATGCCTTTTCTGCTTTCGCAATACCATCAGGTGTTAATGTACATGTCTTACTTTCTACATCTACCTGATAATCCTTTTCATTCTTTAAGCTCTTCGCAAAGTGGTCAGCAGATATATACATAGAAGCAGTCTTCTTCTTACCACCACTAATAATTAATGGAGTACGTGATTCATCGATTAAGATAGAGTCTACTTCATCGACTAATGCATAATGTAATGGACGAAGTACTTTATCTTCATAGTTAGTTACCATGTTATCACGTAAGTAATCGAATCCTAATTCAGCATTTGTAGTATATGTAATATCACATGCATGCTGTTTTCTCTTATCATCTGCATCTAGTTCTCTTTCATTTAAACCAACAGTCAAACCTAAGAACTTATAAACCTGTCCATTTAATTCACAGTCACGACGTGCTAAATATTCGTTAACTGTAACGACATGAACACCCTTACCATCTAAGGCATTCAAATAAACTGGGAAGATAGATGTTAGAGTTTTACCTTCACCTGTTTTCATTTCTGCAATATCACCATTATGAAGTGAAATAGCACCCATTAACTGTACTTTGAAGGCTTTGAGTCCTAGTACTCTATAAGCTGCTTCACGTACAACCGCAAATGCTTCTGGTAAAATATCATCTAATGTCTCACCCTTTGCTAGACGATCTTTAAAGAACTGAGTCTGAGCACATAATTCTTCATCACTCATCGCCTGAGCCTGAGGTTCTATCGCAATAATTTCATCTGCCTGTTTTTCTAATTTACGTAGAATTGAACTGTCCTGTGAGAAAATACTCTTAATACGGCCAGTTATTCCTTTTTTCTCTTTCTGAGGTGTTGTAGAGAATGGTAATGGTTTTGCATCTGTCTTAATATCGTCAAATGATTCTACAATGATATCATCACCACGATGATCACCTAAATCAACGATTTCAGCCTCTTGATTGAGTTCCTGATGCTCCATTCCTTCCTTTTTCAACTTTTTCTTAACTTGTTTTCTAATTTCTTGTTTTTTACTAGGCATGATGTGTCTCCTTTCAATACAAAATCGTATACATTATATCATACATACCGCAAAAAACAAAAGATTTTATATACTCCTTGCTTGTTTAATTATTCCCAAGTTTACAAGATATTTTTCTTTCATAGAGAGGATCAATATTTCGATTTTTTGAGGTTTTTCTTTTTCAATTAATTCAAGACAGGTCTTGATTGTTTCTCCAGAAGTCATCACATCATCTAAGAGTAATATTTTCCTATTTTTAAGGAATGCACCACCTCTTAAACCAATAACATCACGTATCCCTGCTCTTTGTGTATAAGACTGATCACTTTGTTTATAATCTACCTTCTTATAGAGTCCATTGAAAACATGAGAGTGAATTGTCATTGCGATGGCTTGGTTAGGGGCAAAACCACGCACAACATTAGCCTTTGACGCACTTGGCGCAACAACAATCAAATAATCCTTATAGCGTCTTTGTAGTTCTCTTTTGTACATATCTAAGAAAGCATCCTTTAAGGCATAATCATATTGTCCCTTATAACGAAAAAGCAGGGTACGGAAGAAGTCATTGTAAGCATATAATATGCGTAGCGGATAACCTTGAAAGTTTGTCTTAATATCAATTCTCTGAAATAAAGATAAACAGGAGGAACAGATACAGTGATGCGTAAATAGTTGATGAAAAGAAGATGTTTTAGATATAGAGGATAAACAGATCAAACAGACATCCTGTTGAGCTTCTGAATGGTTTTTATACATCCCTTCATCGCCTTTGAATAATGGTTGTCTATTAATAATATTCTTCCATCCTCATATCCTATTTTTCTTCCTACTCTTCCCGCAATCTGTATCAATGTTCTTTCATCAAATATACGATCTCCTGCTTCTAATACAATCACTTGTACATCTTCTATTGTGATTCCTCTTTCTAATATCGTTGTGGTGATTAAAACTTCTAGTAATCCTTCTTTAAAATCCTTTGTATATTCATTTAAATATGGAGATTCAGAACTTACACCCTGTACTTTATATGTATCCTTTAATAAGTCTGCATAGTATTGTGCATCACTTTTCCTAGGTACATATACGAGTACTTTCTGGTGTGTTTCTAATAGTTTCTTAATCCAATATTTCAAGGATATGAGCCACAAAAATTGAGGAATGATATAAATATGAGGAACAGGCAGATCATGACCATGGTAGCGTCGATTCATGATCATGACACATTCATCATGAATATCTTCCTCAAGTAATGTAGCGGATAATTTAATATACCTTTTAGAGGCATGATAAAAGATAGAGTTCAATACATCATCTCCATAAAAAGGAAAAGCATCTGCTTCATCCATAATAATTAAATCAAAAGGAGAAGATACAAATCGATAGAGCTGATGAGTTGTACAAATGATTAAGGGAGCATCACTATTTTCTTGATAGCCCCCATATAGAAGACCAATGGTTAAGTGAGGAAAATCCTTCTGAATTCTTTCATGTAATTCTATACACAATTGTCTTCTTGGGATTGTGAAGCATACTCGTCCACCATTTTCAATCACATGCTTGATGATTGCATAAGAAATTTCTGTTTTACCAGAGCCACATACGGCAAGGACAATAGAATTCGTGGCATTCTCATAATTCGTGATAAGTTGATCAGAGATGAACTGCTGGCGGGATGATAATCTAAAAGAAAGATGATAGGACGCATCAGTCATTATTAAAGGAGTCTTGTGTATTGGATAAACTTCATCTAAATAAGTACGTCCAAATGCTATGCACTTTCTACAATAAGGTCTCTTATTGATATAGCTAATGTAGTTTTCATCCTCATTGCCACATACAGGACACTTCACAATCACCACCTCCTTTGGCCCTCTACTAACCTATACATCTAGAAGCTGGTTTTTTTCTCAAAAAAAGTTAAATTTTTTTCAAAAAAAACTATGAGCATCGCTCATAGTCACATATATTGACTTTAAATTTGTTGTAAACTATAATAGAAACGAAAGATGGAACAACCAGTAAGCGGTTGTCCTTGGATTTATTTTTGGTAAGTAACTACCTCAAACTTTTCCTAGGAACGAGGTAGTTACTTTTTTTCGTTCTTATCAATAATGATAAGAAGTAATCTAACAACAAGTGTCAATAAAGATATGATCAGTGTCAAACACGTTAACATAATCATGATTATTTCATACGTTATCATCAGGCATCACCTCCGTTTTCAACTTAAGAGAAGAATCACGAAGGGTTGCGTACCTTCGTCATAACGACCAAGGATAACCACCTACCGTATACGGTTGTTCCAGGCATAATTATATCATAGAAATCTATCTGCCTGGATAAGTAATCAATTATCACAATTTCATAATAAATCACAATTTATTGGTAGAAATACAGCATAAAACAACCCCTAAGCTATTGTACTTGCTTAGAGGCTGTTTCGATTTTTTTTATTGTCTTTAAAACGCAGAAGAAGCATTAATTTGTTGTTTTAAACAAAGAATTAACAATCAACCCACGTAATATCATTTTCTATTTCCCAAAAAGTCTTTCCATCAAAAATTCGATCTGATAAGAAATCTTCCACAGGATAATTATTGTTGTCACCTTTCCATTTATAGTCTTTACCGTTTTCTTTCATTTCGTAGAGCACTAACTCTAATATATCATTTTCTATCCAGCCTTCTAGAAAATATTTTGTACCATTATATAGGAACCATGATTCATCACCATAATGTATATGATCTACAAATTCCTGAACATTACCATTTTTCATACTGAGCCACTCCCTTCAATTTGATAATGATATTCGTCACATATTCTCATTTAAAGCAATGTACCATCTGGCAATCCATATTTACCATTACATTACGCCTTCTCTTGTTTCAATAGTTTGTTATTTTCATGCTCAAGTTTTGTGAATAAAGATGTTAGTCTTCTACTTTCAAATCATATTCTCTAATAAGTCTACGGGCAATCATCTTATTCACATGAGTCCTCTTAATAGTGATAGTGCGTTCACCATTAGAGTAAATACAATGGTCCCCTTTCGCATGTCTAAGGAAATGATAACCATTGTTTTCTAGTATTCTTTTGAACTCTATGATCGAGTAAGTTCTTGCTTTCATGGTCTTTCCTCCTTGTCTATCTCTATTCTACCACACTTATAATATCAAACGATTATTTTTCATATAACGACATAATTAATCACAATTTACTGTAAATGCTAAATTATAATTATTTTTTAATGTTTTTATAATAATTTATTATTGCATTGACTAAATGTTTGTACTATACTTAGACCCAACAAAGGCGAAGACGAGGAGAGTAATCTATGACAGAGACTCTAGCGAGTAAGTGATTGGTGGAAGACTTACAGTTAAGTGATAGATGAAGAACACCTCTGAGCTGTCTACCCAAAGCATAATGCAAGTAGGCTAGAACGTTCTTTCAGCGACGTTACCGCTGGCGGGTATCGCATGCTCTTTGAAGTATGTCTGTACTTAGTTATAGACTCAACGACTTAGTAAGATACTCGCACCACAAAGCGAGTTTTTTTTGACTCAAGTATAGGAGGAAGATGTAAATGTGTGGTTTTCTAACAATGGGTTCTACAGAAGTAGAAATTGATGTATTTGATGAAGCTTTAGGAAAGATTGAAGGTAGAGGTCCTGATATGATTGAGACTTCTAGATTATTTGATAAGACTTTTGGTTTCAATAGATTAGCTATTATGGATTTAAGTGAAAATGGTATGCAGCCATTTTCTGATGATCATACAATTGTAGTATGTAATGGAGAAATCTATAACTACCCAGAATTAAAGAAGAATATTATGGATGAATATACTTTTAAGTCTTCTAGTGACTGTGAAGTATTAATTCCTTTATATAGAAAATATGGTTTAGATACACTTGTAAGATATTTAGATGGTGAATATGCATTCTGTTTATATGATGCAAACGCTGATAAGATGATGGCTGCTAGAGATCCAATTGGTATTCGTCCAATGTTTTATGGATATACTGAAAAAGGCACTATCGCATTTGGTTCTGAAGCCAAAGCTTTAATGCCTGTCTGTAAAGAAATTATGCCTTTCCCACCAGGACATTATTATGATGGTGAAAAGTTTGTATGCTTCAATGATGTGGCTGATGTGAAATTAATGCATAATGATGATGTAGAAACAATCGCCTTGAACCTACGTGTTAAATTAATAGAATCCGTTAAGAAGAGACTACAGAGTGATGCCCCTGTTGGTTATTTATTATCTGGTGGTTTAGATTCATCATTAGTATGTGCGATTGGTCAGCGTATTACTGATACACCTATTAAGACATTTGCGATTGGTATGGAAACAGATCCTATTGACTTAAAGTATGCGAAAGAAGTCGCTGAATTCTTAGGTACTGATCATACAGAAGTTATTATGACTAAAGAAGATGTATTAGGTTCTTTAAGAGAAGTCATTCGCACATTAGAAACTTGGGATATTACGACTATTCGTGCAAGTATTGGTATGTATCTTCTTTGTAAATATATTCATGAACATACTGATTTAAAGGTTATTCTAACAGGTGAAGTCAGTGACGAATTATTTGGTTATAAATATACAGACTTTGCACCTAGTCCTGAAGAATTCCAGAAGGAATCTCAAAAACGTATGCGTGAATTATATATGTATGATGTATTAAGAGCAGATAGATGTATTAGTGCAAATGCCTTAGAAGGACGTGTTCCTTTCGCAGATCTTGATTTTGTGGATTATACTATGCGTATTGATCCTAAGAAGAAAATGAACACTTACAACAAAGGTAAATATCTATTAAGACATGCTTTTGAAGGTTTAAACTATCTTCCTCATGATATCTTATTTAGAGAAAAAGCTGCATTCTCTGATGCAGTAGGACATTCTATGGTAGATTACTTAAAAGAGTATGCTGATTCATTATATACAGATGAAGATGTAGTAAACGCTAAAGAGAAGTATCCTTACTGTACACCATTTACTAAAGAATCATTATTATATCGTGATATCTTTGAATCTTATTATCCAGGAAAAGCTAAATGGATCAAAGACTTCTGGATGCCTAATAAGACATGGGAAAA
Organism: Catenibacterium sp. RTP21428st1_D7_RTP21428_210409; assembly: GCF_040227455.1. Lineage (NCBI taxonomy): Bacteria > Bacillati > Bacillota > Erysipelotrichia > Erysipelotrichales > Coprobacillaceae > Catenibacterium > Catenibacterium sp. RTP21428st1_D7_RTP21428_210409. The sequence goes on from NZ_JBEHVX010000047.1 coordinate 11,520, forward strand.
CTGTGATGTGAATGACCCAAGTGCCAGAGTACTTAAAAACTATGGAGATTCTGGAAAATAATATTATAATAAGAATGAGGTGATGATTATGTTAGGTACATTATTATCTGCGGTGTTCTTTCTTGCATTTCTTCCATTTATTGTGATGTTCTATGTATTTAAATGGAGTTTAAAAGTTGTGATTTATCTCGTTCTTATTTTCCTTGCATTAGGATTTTTGGAAATCATTATATAGAGGCTATGAGTTATTCATAGTCTTTTTTTAATGCATAAAAAAACGTGGTTTCCCACGTTAACTACTATTGGTGCTCGGAATGGGACTTGAACCCACACGGCATAAACCACCAGTACCTGAAACTGGCGTGTCTACCATTCCACCATCCGAGCATTCAACAGTTTTGATTTTATTCTCGTTTTATTTGTTTGTCAAATATTATTCATCATGGCATTCACAGCTATCATGACTGCATCCACAAGTAGGTTCTGACTCAGGAACTAGTGTACCATCTAAATAAGATTTTACTGCAGTATCACAATCACCTGTCACTCCACCTACGACATTAATATTAGACCCACTTAAAGCCATAATAGCACCTCTGCCAATACCGCCACAGATCAATACATCTACATTTAAGTTAGATAATAAGATTGCTAGAGCACCATGGCCTAATCCTTCTGTACCAACGACCTGTGATTCTTTGATTTCATTGTTTTCTACATCATATAATTTAAATTGTGAAGTTTTCCCAAAGTGTGGAAAAACTGTTTCGTTTTCATAAGTTACCGCAATTCTCATAATATGTTCTCCTTTTACTTTTAAAACAGGATAACCTGTTTTCTTTATACATTCATTGCCTTCAATTCTTAAAGGATAGCCTTCCATAATACTGCGTGCTATCTTTTTTCTTGCTCTGGCATATATTTCAGTGACTGTAGTACGTGATATATTCATCTTATCAGCGCATTTGGCGTGTGTATAGGACTTATAGTCTATAAGACGGATGACCTCAAATTCATCTAATTCAAGCTCTATATAGCCTCTTTGAGGTATACCATCAGGTACAAACATATTGTATTCAGGAAATCCTGTAATTGTCCTTGATCTCTTTGGTCTAGCCATACGTTCCTCCAGTTACTGACATATGTCGATAATATTATAGCACAAAGAATTATAAAAAAAAGCAGTTTTCACTGCTTTAGAGTAATCTTATTGCGCCTTGTTCTCTTGTATGAATAATATAACAAGAACCCTTACCAAATATAGAATCCACATACGATGCATAATCATTAATTCTATTTGTTTTCACAAAGGCAAGCATAGTACTTGAGAATCCTCCACCATTCACTTTCACAACACCATCTTCACCTAAAAAGTTTTCACTTAATACAATAGCTGTACCAATATTTTGATGACGTGTACTTTCCTGTGGATAAATATTCTGTAGTGCTTTAAATGTAGAGTCTCCAGATTCTCTTACTAGTTTTAAGAAAGTATCAAAATCTCCCTTTTCAAGTACTTCTGTCTGCTTTAAGACACGATCTTCTTCTTTAAAGAAATGAAGTGCTCGAAGTGCTGGACGATCCCCTACTCTTGCTCTTACTATACGGTAGTTCTTCATGAACTCATCATAAGAAACATCTCTTAAGACATCTTTCTTAAAGAAGTTAGCCACCTTGATCATTTCTTTCGGAATAGCATCATAATCAATTGTATTATCCGATCTACACACATTAGAATTCACACAACATAGAGTATAATCAAAATTTGAAAAATCAGTATTCAACTTATAAATATCAGGTGAATTAGGATCCCTAAAATCCACTTTAATAAATCCACCTACGCAGCAGACACATTCATTCATTAAACCACTTGGCTTACAATAAAATATATTTGTCGCAAAACGACCAATCTGGACAAGATATTTATTTTCAATTTTTCCTTCATTATATAAATAGTTAATAATGGTACCAATCATAATATTAAAATTAGCACTAGAACCTAAACCTACCTTTCTAGGAATATCACATTGAATATAAGCATTAAAACCACCTATATGATAATTCTTCTGGTTTAAACCAAATAATACACCATTGATCAATGATTCCATTGTGCCTTTCTTGGCTTCATTATATTTTATATTTTCTGTATCTATTTCATTAATATTAAGTTCATTATAAATAACCTTCACATAACGATCCTGTTTGCCTACTATACCAATAGAATCTAATTGAATAGCGGATGCAAGAACACGTCCTTGCTGGTGATCGGTATGATTCCCACCTATTTCACATTTACCAGGAACACTAAATATCATAATATCCTGATCTCCATAATAATCCATAAAGGATTGTATAGCTTCTTTATATCTTAATACCTGCTCATCTATATTTTCTGAGTAAATTCCTCTTAATAGAGGAATCATTTCACCACTAGAAAGTCTTTGTAGTACTTCAGATGCTTTCATAGTGTAATCCCCCCCCTTTTTTTCTTGTAAACGGTTGCATTCTTATTTTATCATGTATTTGTTTGATTACAATGTTTCATGGTATATTTTACATCAAAATTACATAAACACTTTGTTCGTTTTTTTATTCTATTTTGTGCATAATGTGCATAAGTGTGAATAATTCGTTTTCTTTAGTATATATCATATCTTTTTAAAATATATGTAAATCGTGATACTATAGTGCCTAATTTTAGGCGTTAAATAACCTTACTTGTTCACGAAGACCATAAGCGCTTTGTAGTGACTTTGTCATTATATGAAAACGGATACAAAAAAAGAATAGTGAATTAATAACCATTCTCTTCTAATGCAGCACCATTTGTTTCAATGATATGCTTCATCCAGTTATATGATTTCTTCTTAGTACGTTTTAATGTACCTTGTCCTTGATCATCCATGTCTACATTGGCGTTTTTTCATCTCTCCAGTGACTAAATCAATAGGTGCCCACATATGAGAAAAAGTAGGTTTCCCTACTTTTCTTCCAACATTTCTATAACCTTAATAACATCCCAATAGAATGATTCTTCACCGACATATGTATCAAAGTGATGTCTTCTTAATTGTCTCATGACATTATTTTGTACACCTGTGAAATAGAGCTTTACGTTATGTGCACGACATAGTTCTACAACATCCATTAATTCATGAATACCTGAATCATCAATAGATGGTACACCTCTTACTGAGAGAATAAGATGATCACATCCATCAATAAGTTCTCTTACTTTTGATAAGAGTTGATCCTGGTTTCCAAAGAATAGTGGTCCTGCTAAATAGACTACCTGAGTTGTAGAATGGTTATAATTGATTTCTTTGTCTAATCTATGCGGTTCAATGGCACTCGTTTCTACATGTAATGAAGAGTTATTGATCACAAATAAGAACATTGAAACACAGATACCTAATACAATTGCGACTGTTAAGTCAAAGACTACTGTTGCAAGCATAGTGACTAAGAACTGTGTCATACTTGTTTTAATACGGTTTCTAAAGATTGATTTAATTTCATCCCATTCATTCATACGCCATGCAGTCATGATCAGTACTCCAGCTAAAGCCGATAAAGGGATCTGTGACATGAATGGACCTAATACAAACATAGAGATAAGTAACGCAATCGCATGGAAGATACTAACAAGTCTTGTCTGTCCTCCTGCCTTGATTGCAACACTTGTACGCGCAATTGCGGCAGTTGCTGGTACACCACCAAAGAATGGAATAACCATATTACCTACACCTTGCGCAAATAATTCCATATCTGCATCTAACTTTTCATTTTTCATCTTACCAGCACTTGCACCACATAGTAATGATTCAATCATTCCAAGCATCGCAATACTAAAAGCTGGAATAATGAGATGTGTAATAGTAGTAAGATTGAGACTTAAGATAGATAGTCTTGCATCTGGAAATAATGTAGTAGGAATCTTACCTACAACTGTGACATCAAAGTGACCTACTAAATTCACAATTAATGCGATAATGATCCCCGCAAGAGATGATGGGAAGATACTTCCCCATTTCTTAGGCCAGATCAACATAATAAAGACAACAAGTAAACCAAACATTAAAGCATACTTATTGATAGGAAAACCTAATTTAGAATAAGAGAAGAGCTTTTCAATTGTATTGCCTCCTTTAGAAGTGACTCCAAAGAAGTTATCAATTTGTCCTGTCGCAATAATAATCGCAATACCACTTGTAAAGCCTGTAATAACACTACTTGGGATAAAAGATACAACCTTCCCAAATTTAAATAGTGATGCAATAAGTAACATCACACCAGAAATAAAGCTGGCTACAAATACTCCCTGTAAACCATATGTAGTTGATAAACCAATCAAAATGGCTGACATAGCCCCTGTAGGGCCCGAAATCTGATAAGAAGCACCAGACAGTCCTCCAATTAATAAGCCTGCCACAATAGCTGTGATTAAGCCTGCACCTGCATCAGCTCCACTACTTACACCAAAAGCTAAAGCAAGTGGTAAAGCCACTGCCGCAACTGTTAAGCCTGCAAGTATATCTTTTACTAACTTTTGTGAGTTATACCCCTTAAACTCACTTTTTAATCTTAATATGTAATTGTTTAACACTTACTCCCCTGTTCCTTTCTAAAAATTACTGATTCAATATAACATAGAATTCTAAGAAAGTTTAGAAAAAATATAACTTTTTTTAATTACCCATAATCAACAGGTAAATCCAATTATTGAAATCATTTTTTATATATAAATGCCAACATAATTGAAACTGTCATTTCATATTTTGATAATTGCCTGTGGAATATGGGTATTCAAATAACTTTTACATAATCTATATATTTGTATGCTTTTTTAATTCTTTGATATTAAAACTATTAACTTCAAACCAATATTAGTATACAATACATTCTGGGGTGAATATATGAAGAAAAAGATTATAGGATTAATTGTATTGATATTACTTTGTGGAAGTATTGGAGTAGGTCATTATTTTGTGAATTATGCTTTGTCTCCTGCAAGTAATTCTAGCGAAAGAAATGTGAAGACAACTGTACATGCCTCAAATAGTAATGAATTGATTATGAATAAGAATAAAGAGGATGAGATGAAGAAAGCAGATGCTTTCTATAAGGAAACATCCTTAACATCAATTACAAGTAAGGATAAGTTAAAACTATCTGGTAACTATAAAACACAAGACTCACATAAATGGGCTCTCGTTATTCATGGTTATAAGGTGGACAACAGAAATATGATGCCTTTTGGACGTACTTATTATGATCATGGTTATAATGTATTATTACCTGATGATCGTGCTTCTGGTAAGAGTGAAGGGAATCATATTGGAATGGGGTATCTTGATAAGAATGATATGAAGCTTTGGATTAATTGGATTTTGAATAAAGATCCAAAAGCAAAGATTATAGTACATGGTGTATCCATGGGTGGTGCTACTACAATGATGTTGTCAGGAGATCATCCAAAAAATGTAGTAGGTTATATAGAAGATTGTGGTTATACAAGTGTATATGATATATTCTCTAGTGAATTAGATAAAAGATTTGGTTTACCACCATTTCCAGTGATGGATATTTCAAATATGATGTCGAATATTGAAGCAGGTTATGATTTTAAAAAAGCAAGTAGTCTAAAAGCGGTCAAGAAATGTAATAAACCAATGATGTTTATTCATGGTACAAAAGATGATTTTGTCCCTTATTCTATGGGATTAGAAGTATATAAGGTTGCAAATTGTGAGAAGGAATTATATGGTGTCAAAGGCGCAACACATGCCAATAGCTTATATATGAATCCATACGCTTATTGGAATAAAGTATTCAAGTTTATTAATGAGAAGACATCTATCGCAAGATAGATGTTTTTTTGTACTAAAAAAGCCCTCCTGTTGGAAGGCATAAAAAAAGGACCTGGCAGCTTGCTATTGTCGCGTCTTCACACTATCGTCGCCGTTATGATGCTTAACT
>NZ_JBEHVX010000048.1:0-16925 GCF_040227455.1 Catenibacterium sp. RTP21428st1_D7_RTP21428_210409
GTAGAGCCGATAAAATAAGGCTTTGCGGACATTTGAGAAGATATAAAAAGATAGTTAAAAAGACATATATAATTTAACATTAAATTCTATACTGATTTCTAATTTACTAATCATTATTTCTCTATATTATCTTAATTTTTAGAACAGATATATATTTTGAGAATAGTGTAGTTATAACCTATTGCGGATTATCAGTACAATACATAAAAATCAATTAGAAAATGAAGCTCTATTAAATTCTAATCAAAATGTGATATCCTCTATAATATTTCATTAACCTAATAACATTTTTGATTAATTCATCTGACAATAAGAAGTTTTATTCTGTTTATTACTGCATGCATCTGATCTGAATATGCAATACGATACACTAATATTGCAAATAATGATGTACTGATAAAAACAATAAAAGCCAAGAATAACCATGACATCCAACCAACAACAGTAATCGGTATAAAGTGACCAACAAAACTACTTATTACGAATACAACAGTATTTATGATTAATGATTTTAAAAAATATTTTGGAGACCTGTATACTATATTTTTTGAAAGATAATGAACATCCATAATTGTTCTCACAAACATTCCTGCCAAAGTTCCAATTGCAACGCCTGTAATTCCCATTTTCTGAATGAGGATAAGCGAAATCAAAATATTAGTCACAGCTTCCATTACAGCATTAATCTGAGTCTGTTTATAATGGCCTGCATTCAAGATAATTGTACTATAAATACTTCGAATACAATAAAATAACTCAGCTAGAACCAATAAATAAGAAAAAATTGGTCGCAAATAATTCGTATCCGTTACTCCTTGTGAATATAGTTTTACAAAAGGAACAATCATTACTCCCGTAACAGTAAATAGAACTGTTGCAACTCCACTTTGAACAAACTCAAATGTATTTACAACCTCATTAAGACGTTCTTTTTCATTTCTTGCAATAACATCACCAATCCCTGCTGCACAACCTACAGATATAGAAGAAATAACTCTCTCAATACCAGATGCTACAGCATAATAAACAGCATATACTGAAACCTCTGAAACATTAATAAATAATGTAATAAGTGCTACGTCTGTATTATTGTGTATAAATTGTGCTAAATTATGTACTAAACCATTCCATTTCTGTTCAATATGATACACCACTTTTGTCTTTTGTAATTTATAATATTTTTTTACATATGCATAGTAAAAAATTGGTTTTATAGCGTAGACAAAAATTCCACATATTTTAACTCCGTGAATTCCCATTCCCAAAATAATTGCTATATAAATTACAATAATATTCATAATAACAAGTACAGAGTTTAATAAACTAATAACCCATACCTTTTGATCAGCTGATAATAAATTTATATAGGGCAAGCAAAAAAAGTATTCAAATAGAGTACTGACACTAATAATAATTACCAATGAAAACACATATCCCCAAGAGAAGCTACCTCTAACCACATAAGGATATGCAATAGCTAATAGAATTACATAGAAACTAAATATATAAGCAATTTTTTGAAAGAAAAGTTTTGTGGCCTTTACTATTTCTGATACCTTTTCAATATTTTTTTCTGCAAGTGGCTTAAATAGTGCTGCTCTAATTACCCCACCAACTCCAGCTTCTAGTAATGACACATAAGACAAAAATTGTGATATCGAAGCAACTAGACCATTTACACCTGATCCATATGTTAGTAAAATTAATCTTGATATAACCAAACCACTAATTGCTGTTAACATTTGCAGTATAAGTGACGTACTAATATTCAATATTGCATTTTTTGATCTCATTATTATCTCCTTTTCTTTTATTACTTTTTTAGGTGCCGGCAGAACACTATTTCTCGTAAAAATAAAATATTTTTGGTACATAAAAGTAAGAAACTGTACCATGTTCGATAGTTCCACAATATTTTAAAAACCATGGAATCCTATACGTATTATCAATGAACTTTTTGTTATACATTCATAATTATTAAAACCATATTGTCTAAATTCGCAATTTCTTTTTTCTTGCGTTCTCTGAACCAATACTTTTCAATTTATATAGTATTCGTGAAAAAAAGACCATTAATTTAGATATTTCTATTTTTTCACTTGTCTCTTTGTCAGAAATACCATTTTGATGACATGAGTAAGAATAAACTCCTAGCCATTTTATCTTTTCAATCATAGAAATTTGATTATAAGTTAATAATTCTTTAATATATAATGAATATCCTTCATAAGACTTTAAATCACTATTATTCATACTCAAACCATTTTCCTGATATCTGCATACGTAAAATCCCTTATTAATCCATCTGATTTTGTACCCATCGTTTGCAATACGATTCCATAAAAGTGCTTCTGTTAGAAAACATTCATTTTCAAAAACTGGGAATCTGTATTTTTTTATTACTTTTGTAAAGAAAACCTCAGCCTTATCGCCTTCAATAGCATATTTCGATCTTTCTAAATTTGAAGCATCAACATAAATTCCACTAAAAGTTTTACCTACAATATCTCCATTTTCAAAAATCCTATTAAAGCCTATTCCAGCATATTTAGCTTCTGGTAATTTTTCAAACTCTCTATGAATAATTTCTACAGCATCTTCGTTAAGATAATCATCTGAATCAACTATAATGAAATAGTCACCCTTTGCTTCTTCAATACCAATATTTACTGCAGTATGCTTTCCTCCATTTTCTTTCTTTATATAAATGATTGGAAAATCATTTCTTACAGTTATCCACTTATTAACAGTTTTTTCCGTGTCGTCAGTTGAACCATCATCAATAATAATCCATTCAAAATCATTAACTGTTTGGTTGCACAACGATTTATACAAATCATGAAGCAGATATTCTCTATTATATGTAGGTGTACAAATTGTTAACATTATGAATTCCTCCTCATACAACAATCATAGATTTCCTGATATTTTTCAGCACATTTTGATACATCAAAAGATTTTACAATATCGTATGATTTATCTCCCATTTCCTTTCTTAGTTCTTTATCTTTCGCCAAAGTAATCATACACTTTACAAATGTTTCTTTATCGTCATCTTTAAAAAGCAATCCATTTCCATCTATAAGATCAGAAATACCACCAACATCAGATGAAATAATAGGTAATTTAGATGCCATGGCTTCAATCATAGATAATGGTAATCCTTCACGATGGGAAGTTGAAATATATACATCTGCATCAGCTAGAAATTGTTCAACTTCACTGCTCTCTCCAACAAGGTCTATTACATCACTTAAGTTTAGATCAACTGCTGCTTTACATAGTGCATCATGTTGGTTACCATCACCAACTAATACTAATTTTGCATTTGGAACTTGTTTGTAAACATCAGAAAATGCCCTAATAGCTAAAATCTGATTTTTATTAACATCCTGTCTGCTTACATTTATAAACACTACCGAGTCATCCTCTTTTTGATTCTTATAATATTTAGAAATTTCAACTGGATTATTAACATATACTACTTTGTCGCCTATTTTATAATAGTCAGATGCAATCTTTTGATTTTCTTTAGATACCGCAACGATAACTACTTTATCACGCTTTGCTAACCAGCCTAATACAGAACTTAATTTTTTTGAGAACTCTTGATCTGGTTTAGTGTGTACTGTATGAACTAATCTACATTTATGAAAAAGAATCCAAGGTAATGCATAAATAGTTCCACTTATATGAGAGTGCACAACATCTGGTTTAAATGCAGACAGTGAATGCCACAGTTTATTAAGGGTTTTCAAACTACCTGTGCCCTTTTTTTCAAGATATTCTACATCAATATTTGAGTTTTCTAATATTTTTTCTAATGCAGTATTCTTTTTTTCAGTTAAGCAATACACCTTAACTTGGTATTCATTTTTATTGATATTTACAGCCAGACGGACTGCCATTGTCTCAGCACCTCCAGTAATTAAACCTGGAGTTACAATTGCTACTTTTTTCATTCTTCTTCTCCCCATTTATTTTCTACATAATTAATAGTTGCAGGATTTCGTTCAATAATCTTAGCTTTATTTGATATAACTATAGAATGAGGAGGTACATCAAAATTAACAAAAGTATTAGGGGCAATCATAACATCCTCGCCAATAATAATGCCCCCTACTACCGTTGAATTAGCACCAATCCAAACATTATCACTAATAGTAGGAACACCTTTATGTTTACCTCCATTAGCCATTCCAATAGTTACACCTTGAGCTAAATTAACATTATTTCCTATCTTTGCTTTATAATTAACTATAATAGTTCCTTTATGTCCTAAATAAAGACCTTTTCCAATTTCTGTACTGTATGATATAGAGAAACCATATTTTTCTGTATAATACATCAACTTTAATCGATAAATAATATAACGAACATGTTTTCTATGATCTTTATAAAATTTTGTTTTTCTAAGAACTTTCATATATCTAAAACCATATAATTCATGTCTAGAAATTAAATTTAAATTTTTTTCATTTTGTATACCATATCTATACAAATCAGAAGCAATTAATTCTTTTAATTCTTTATTCATACTTTCCTCCTTATATTATTTTCGATATGCGAAGAAACATATATAATAGTAATTGTCATTAAAATCAAATAATTGTGCATCGCAAAAAACTGTAATGTTTGGATAAATAGTAAAAAAACAAAAAAAGGAATGATACATTCTTTTGAAACCTTTCCTAATTTAATGTATCTGTATCTAAGCATCGTAATAATCCAGATAATTAAGATTATGAAACCTACAAGTCCCCAAGAAATCAACATTTCCTGTAGGCCATTATGCGCAGCACCTAAATTCAAAATATTTGGATACATTTCAGAATATCCAAACAACATTGACCATAAAGAGGCAAAATAATATTTAAATAACGTTGACATAATACTAGTTCTTCCGCCAAAGCCATCCAATGAAGCTTGCTTATTTCTTTGTGAATAATAACTCATTATCCATGAAGTAAAATCTGAAAAGAAATAAGTCAAAATAAATAGCAGGATGATTAACATTAATATTGTAATTATTATTCCTTTGACACTTCTGATTTGTTTCATAATATAATAAAGCCATACTACTGAAATAATAATTAAATATGTTCTTGATACTGAGACGAATCCAAGTGCACTTACAATTACTCCGAGAAATAAATCAAATCTATTCTTGCTATGTAAAAATTCAACTATCATTAATGAAGCAGCAACTGCACAATACATAGCTAATTCATTAGAATTGAAGTTAGTTACCATAAGTCCATTAGTTTCGGTTCCAAAACGAACTCCATAAACTGTAATATAATTCATACCTAATAAAGATACTTCACGAATAACAACAGATATAACTGCAACTATAGTTCCTATAGAGAATGCCTTTGCAATCTTGCTTTCCTGATTTATTGCAATACCCTGATCTATCACATAAACTGCATATAACATATACAAAACTAAATATATGATTTCATTTGAAAAAATGTTAAATCTTATATAATCCAATAATTCGATTGCTATTATTAATAAAATAGGTAAATATAACCCTGAATGTACTTTGATTTTTTTTATCGAAAACACCATGTCAATAAATAAAACAATAATTAACAACTCTGAATATGGTAGTGCTCTACAGAAAGGTAATAAATAAGAGATTATAAGTAATCTACCATTTGAATCTGTAAGTAAACCAAAAATCAAAACAGTAAAAGAGAAGATTATGAACGGAACTGTAATATGACCTAAATCACGTATTAATATCAATAAAGTTAAAACTATAATAGCAATATAAGAATTAACTATTTTATTGAAACATATTCTCATAGTTAATCCCTCTGAATACAGCCATCATAAGCTTTAAGTATTCTATTACTGTAATATACTTTGTCCATAAGTTTCTTAGCTCTACTTATAGATTCCTTTGCCATAAGTTTATGTAATTCATTATTATTTATAATTGCTTTACAATAATTCACTATTTCTTTATCATCATTGCTTAAATAACCCGTTTTTCCATTATCTACAACAATCTTAACGCCATCTGTAGGAGTACTGACAACTGGGACACCTAAACTCATTGCTTCTAATACACACATAGGAGTGCCTTCCCATAATGAAGTCATAATCATAAGCTTTGAATCATGTAATATTTTATAAGGATTGCTTTGAAAACCTAAGAAAGTTACATTAGATCCAAGTTCTAATCGTTCAGCTTCCTTATGTGTATCGCCTTCCATATCACCTGTACCAATCACAGCAATCTTGACAGAAGGTAATTGATCAACAATCCCTTTGCAAATTTTCATAAGTCGCAATGGATTCTTAGGTTCAGTTAATCTTCCTAAATAAACAATATCATAATCATAATTATTGTTATCCAATGTCATTTTTGAATAAAGGTTATCAATACTAATGATGTTGTACAATACTTCACTTTTTCTTTTAAATAAGTTATGAAAATAATATCCTTCATAAGAACTATCTGAAACCCAAAATATATGTTTAGCTTTCAAACCTGCATACAAATAAGCAATTGATTTTAATGAAATCCCTCTAGAATCAAAGTTGTTATTATGAATATGTGAAATGATTGGTATATTACCGCAAGCAAGAGCACCGATAAAACTAGCTCTCATATCATGAGCATGAATTAGATCTGGTTTATATTCTTTAATAATTCTTTTTACTTCTTTTACAGTAAGTTTCCTAATAGGAAGAAACCTAATATTTCTCTCATTTAATGCTTCTCTAATCTGTCCATCACTGCTACAATACGTCATTTCTATAATGTCGTTATTATCCATCATATTTATGATTTGACATACAACATTTTCAGCGCCAGAAAAACGATCACTTTGTAACAAATGCATAATCTTTATTTTTTGCATTTTTTCACCCCAGAATTTCTTTATATATTCTTTCAATTTCTCTTATTACTACTTTAACATCATAACTTTTGATGATTTCTAAGTTATATTTACCCATTTTCTCACGCAGATTAGGGTTGTCTAATAAAGAACTAATGCACTCAGATATTCCTTCTAGATCTGAAGGTTCTCTTAGATATCCACCTTGCCCCTCATCTAATAAGTCAACATTTCCTCTAATTTTGGATGCAATGCAAGGAAGACCACTTGCCATTGCTTCCATCATAGATCTTGGCATACCTTCTTGGAGCGTTGTAAAAAGAAAAATATCTGATATCTTCATCAATTCTTTAACATCTGATCTAAATCCTAAAAAATGAATTCTTTCAGCTATTTCATTTTCTACTGCTAACTTTTCAAGATTATCTTTTTCAGGACCTACACCACAAATAAGATAATGAACATTATTGTTTTTTATTTTTGCCAGTGCTTCTATTGCAATACCATAATTTTTTCTTGCAACTAAGTCTCCTGCTGAAATACAAACAATATCTGTATCTTTTAACCCTAATTCCGCCCTTTTAGTTTTATAATCAACTTGAATATCACTAAAATCATCTAAATTAATTCCTACACCATGAACTTTGTAGACCTTACCACCTTTACGAAGTTTAAACTTTAAAGCTGACTGATAATCTTCTTCATTCATAGTAATAATTGCATCTGTCCAATGTGCCATTATTCTTTCTGCCATTTTCAAAATTGTTTGATTAAATAATGGCGCACCCTTGAAAAAGTGAAAGCCATGCGCTGTATAAATCACTTTATCTATATGATAATTTTTTCCTACTAAACGCCCTATGAGTCCACCAATTGGAGTATTACAATGAATCACTTCTATGTTTCCTTTACTCACAATATCTTTTGCATTGTGATATGCAATAATATTATCTTTTATTGCAGTTATACTCCTATATGTATGGGAATCATATAAATGTATAGGAAGATTGCAATTTAAACTTTCTGGGTTATTCCTATTAACACCATAATACACATCATATCCCATTTTGAGAGCATTTACTAAGCATGGATAACTAACATTATCAAGCTTAACATCTTTCTTAGAATTAGCTTCTTCTTCAGTTGGTTTACTACTATTCTCAATAAAAAGATATCCTTTCATATAATCATCCTATCTTATTCAATTTCAATGTTTATCATTTCTAATGCATTTTGACAATCGTCAATCGCATAATTAACATCTACATCCTGTGCTATAACAAATCCCATTCTAGCACCACTACTTGTAACTTCAGTTATCTCTTCGCCTACTCCGTGGACTATACTTATTTGTTGTACACCTTTAATATTTTTAGCTTCTTCAATACCATCTATACTTTTAATTATTCCGGCATGTTGATTAAAATATCGAATTGCTGAACCTTTATTCCATTTTGGTTTGATATCGGGCTTTTCACCTAGAGCAATTTTTATGCAACACTCAACAATATTGATTCCTGTAGAAAGAGGAACAAGGTGAGTATTGATATTATCTCCACCAAGTCTTGCACCAATTTCTACAATTTTTGGACCTTCTGATGTCACAATGATTTCTGTATGAGATGGTCCATTCACTATTCCAATCGCTTTATTAGCAGCTTTAGCTACATCAGCAATCTGGCTCGCTACATCTTTGCTTAATTGAGTAGGTTGTGAATGTCCCATTTCAACATAATGCGGAGCACCTGTAGTCAACTTATCTGTAATCTGAATAACGTGACAAGTACCATCAACAGAAATTGTTTCAACACTTACCTCCGGACCATTCATGTACTCTTCTACAACCACATCTCCAACTCTAGAATATGGATAACAATAACGATAAGCTTCTTTAATAACTCTTTCATTAGTAATATCTTTAACTTCAAATATACCTCTACTACCAGAACTATCAGCAGGCTTTACTATGAACGGTACATTAAAATGTTTTACAGCTTCCATATATTCATTTTCATTAGATACTTTATAGAATTTTGGTATTGGTACTTGAGCATCTTGTAATGCTTTTCTCATTTCTGCTTTATTAGTTGCTTTTAATGCTGTTTCAGCATCAATTCCAATCAATCCCATTTCTTTCGCCACTACAGCAACCGATCTCATGGGCATATCAGTTGCCAATGTCATAATGCCATCAATTTTATGTTTCTTAGCTGCTTCTACAATCGCATCAATATCAATAGTACTAATAACTTCTCTAAATACTCCAGGAACTTTAAAACCTACTGCGTCAGGATTCATATCTACAGCAATAACTTCGAGTCCCATTTCTACAGCTTTTTGTATAGCAGGAAGTTGTAATATACTCGCTCCCAATATCATAATTTTCTTACTCATGATTATTAACCCTCATATCTTCTACTCTCTGCTTTTCAGCCACATTTAAACCAGAAGTATCATTATATACATTATCTCGTGTTAATATAGTTGCAATTGTTTTAAAAAAAATTTTGATATCTAGAAAAAACGATATATTTTCCGCATAATAAACATCATGCTCAAATTTTTCATTTTGCTCAACTGAATTACGATAATATGCTTGATTGTAACCAGTAATTCCTGGACGAACATTTAACTTCTTTTTTTGATATTCTGTATATATTTCCATATCATCAAGTGGATCAGGTCTAGGTCCAATAAGACTCATATCACCTAATAACACATTTAAAAATTGTGGCAATTCATCAATGCTTGTTTTACGCATGAAGCGCCCAACTTTTGTGACACGTGGATCATCATCTCCATTATAAGTTGAGCCATCTTTATTCCTTATATCTGGAGCATTTACCATCATGCTTCTAAATTTATACATTTTAAAAGGCTTACCATTTCTTCCAAGTCTAGATGCATTATAAAAAATAGGTCCTTTATCATTAAAATAAATTATTGGTGCCATAATAAGAGTAATTACTATAATAAATGGTAATGCTATTAGACCAATTATAAAATCTAATATACGTTTAATTCCTTTTGAATACATAGTCTATTCTCCATTTAAACCATTAATTGATTGTAAGTATTCCTTTACAACTTCTTTAAAGTTTTCAATCACATACTCTACATCTTCATCACTTAACTTAGTATGTAAAGGTAAAGTAATAAGATTTTCATAATATGCATATGCATTAGGAAAATCTTTTATATCCCACCCCAAGGTTTTATATGCAGTCATCATAGGTAATGGTTTATAGTGTACATTTGTATTTACACCACGTTCTGCTAGTTTAATAATGATTTCTCTTCTCTGTTCATCACTAATACCAGGTATTCTAGTTAAGTATAAATGTTTAGAAGACTCAAAGTCTTTACCCCAATGATTTAAGTGTTTAACACCTAACTCATCACACATTTCATCATACTTACTTACGATTTCTCTTCTTCTTGCAAGCATTCCTGGATATCTATCTAACTGACGTAATCCAATAGCTGCCATAATATCAGTCATATTACACTTATACCAAGGACCAATAATATCATATTCCCAAGCACCTAACTGTGTCTTAGCTAATGCATCCTTATTCTGTCCATGTAAGCTATATAACTGGAATAACTTATAGATTTCTTCGTTATCTATACCAGGAATATCTTTCCAAGTACTTGCTCCACCTTCTGCAGTCGTAAAGTTCTTTACTGCATGGAATGAAAAACTACTAAAATCAGCCCATTCACCAGCCATCTTACCATTTTTTATAGCACCTAGTGCATGTGCACAATCCGCAAATACCATGACTCTATTAAGAGTTTTCTGTATTCTAGATCCTAAAGTGTTATCATTTCTAGGAGTAAATAGGTTCTTCTTACTTTCAATAGCCTGATATAACTTGTCATAATCACAAATAACACCACCAAGATCTACTGCCACTACAGCCTTAGTCTTCTCGGTAATTGCCTCTGCAACCTTATCATAATCCATTTCACAGTTATCTTTCTGACTATCTACAAATATAACTTTTGCACCACAATGAATGGCTGCTGAAGCTGAAGCTGTATAAGTATAAGCAGGTACAATCACTTCATCTCCCTCTTGGATACCACATACCCTAAGGTTTAATTCTTCTGCTGCTGTCGCAGAATTTAAACATACCACTTTAGATGTATGACAATATTCAGCCATTCTTCTTTCTAATTCTTTAGTTCTTGGTCCTGTAGTAATCCAACCAGAACGAAGTGCTTTTGCAACTTCTTCTATTTCTAATTCAGAAATATCAGGTGGACTAAAAGGTATCTTTCTTTTATTCATTTCCATCTTTCTCCCTCCTCTATGAATAAATACATGGGGTGGCACTTATCACTAAGTGCCACACACATGTGTTATGCTGGATGATATGTTGATACAATCTTCTGTACTCTTTCTTTCATATCATCTTCATTTCTATATGCTGCATCAAGTAATCCATCTAACTCACCTAAAAACTCATTGATATCAAATGGAATAGGACAACCAATATGAATTAAATAATTCTTAGTCTTCTTTAAACCTTCTTCAGCCATAAGCTTTTCTTCATAAAGCTTTTCACCTGGTCTAAGTCCTGTAAACTCTAACTTGATATCTACATCAGGTGTATAACCTGATAATCTAATTAAGTTACGAGCTAGAGTAGTAATCTTAACTGGTTCACCCATATCTAATACGAAGATTTCTCCTCCATGAGCGTATGTACCAGCAAGTAATACTAAACTTACTGCTTCTGGAATAGTCATAAAGTAACGGATAATATCAGGATGTGTAACTGTAACTGGTCCACCTGCTTCAATCTGTCTCTTAAAGATTGGAATAACTGAACCATTACTTCCTAATACATTACCAAAACGTACAGCTACAAACTCAGTTGTTGTAGTCTTTAATGCTTCTTTGATTTCAGGTTCTTCAATCATATCCTTCTCATGAGTAAATAACTGAGGAATTTCATAAGCCTTACCTTCTTTAATCTTAGCTGCAAAAGCCTGAATAATCATCTCACATAAACGTTTAGAAGCACCCATTATGTTTGTAGGGTTAACTGCTTTATCTGTACTAATCAATACAAATTTCTCACATCCATGTACCATAGCTGCATATGCTGTCTTATAAGTACCCATAGCGTTATTCTTAATAGATTCACATGGGCTATCTTCCATTAATGGTACATGCTTATGTGCTGCTGCATGATATACAATCTGAGGTCTATACTTCTTAAAAAGGTCAAACATCTTTCTACTATCTCTTACTGATCCAATAAGAGTCACTAGATCCAAGTTTGGATACTTCTTTCTTAACTCTAACTGAATATCATATGCATTGTTTTCATATACATCAAATAAAATTAACTGTTTAGGGTTATGTGATGCAATCTGTCTCGCAAGTTCTGAACCAATAGAACCCACACCAGTAATAAGAACAACCTTATTTCTTACATACGCAAACACTTCATCCATATTAGGCTTAATAGGATCACGACCTAATAAATCTTCAATATGAACCTTCTTCATCTTACTTACTGATACCTGACCAGTATATAACTGATACATACCAGGTAGATTCATAAGTTCACAAGATGTTTCATTACATACTCTAAGAATATCTCTCTTATCCTGAGGATTAGCACTAGGTACAGCAACATAGATTTTCTCAATGTTGAACTTATCTACTGCTTCTAGGATATGATCTCTACTGCCAAATACAGGTACATCATCAATGTATCTATCCCACTTATTAGGGTTGTCATCGATAAAGCATGCAACAGTTTCATTTGTTTCTTTAGCATGTTTAATATCTCTAAATAACATCTGACCAGCAGAACCAGCCCCAATAATCATTACATTCTTCTTCTGTACTTCATTGTTTGTTCTACCGCGTAATAAGAGTACAAAACGATAAAAGAAACGAATTCCTAATGTTGCAATAAACTGTACTGTAATACCAATCACATAATAAGAGACAGGCATATGTAAGTTAAATACAAGTAGTGAACCAGTGTAAATGACACCAGTCACTACAGTTGCAAGAATGACTCTCAATAACTCTGAATAACTCGCAAAACGCCAAATACTCTTGTATAAACGTAAGAACCAGAATACAACTAAACAGAACAAAGCATAAATAATAATAGTTTTTTTATAAGTTGTTAAGTATTGTGGTTCTACACTTGTTACTTTACAGTCAAATCTTAACCATAAAGCAATCCCAAATGATACTATAACTGCTATAAAGTCATAGACCATTAATAGTAATCGAACAACCTTCCAATGTTCGACCTTTCTTTTTGAACCTTTACTCATTTTCATTTCCCTTCTTAAATCTTACTTACTTCTCCCGTAACCATAGCCATATCCATAGCCATAACCGTATCCATAACCACTTGATTCTGAACTATAGAATGTCTTTTTATAACTATTTAATACCACACCTACAATATGAGGTAATGTATCATGAAGTTCATCTACAGAATCAAGAATATCTCCTGCTTCTGCATAGTCCTGCTTAACGACTACAACTGCACTATCAGCATACTTTGCGACTAATAATGCATCTTCCATCATATATAAAGGTGCAACATCTAAAATAACAAAATCATATACTTCTCTTAATTCTGTAATTAAGTTTTCTAATCTTGGTTTAGACAATTCAGTTGAACCATCAACAGAAATATCACTACCAAATATAACATCTATATCATCCTTGTGGACAATACATTGTTCTATGTTGACATTTTTATCATTAATATAGTCTAATGATGTTCTATGAATATTCGCATATCTAATCGTCTTCTCAACTGATGGGTTTCTCATATCTAGATCAACTAAACATACTTTATAACCCTTCTGTCCTAATGTAATGGCTGTATTAATAGAAACCGTTGTTTTTCCTTCATTAGGTACAGTACTTGTTATCATATAGACTGAATTTTTATTTTTTCTATGATCCTGTTCCATCTTAATTCTTATATTATGGAAAGAATGCTTGAAATCCGCTTTAATACCAATACCATTTAATAATAAACCTGGATTATTAGGATGACGCTTTTCTACTAATGGAACTTTCGCAACATAATCCATACCTAAAATTTCTTTGATATCATTCTTATCTAAGATAGTTCTTCTAAATACAGAAACTACAATGAGTAATAAAACACTTACTCCAAGTCCAATTAATCCACCCTTTAATCCTGCTAGTAAATAACTTGGTGAGGCATCAGCCTTCTTAGGCATTGTAGGCTTATCCAATAACATAATACTTACATCCTGCATAGCATCCTTTGTTAATGCATCACAGTTATTAGTAATAGCTGATGCAACATTATAGGCATCCTGAGCACTCTTACCTGTGACTTTTAATACAACAAGATTTGTATTTTCAATCTGTGTTGCTGAAATTTTTGCAGGTATCTTATTAACATTCAATACATCCTTTACAATATTCTTCATTTCCTTACTAGTAAGGATTGAATTAAATGTATCTACAAGTGTTGCTTTAGTACCACTTGCCTGAGTTTCATCATAATAGTATGTATCTGTTAATTCAGCAGAAGGTACAAACACTGCTTCACTTGTATAAGTTGTATTAAAGAAAAGAATTTCTTTCATCTCTAATGCAACCATACCAATAAGTACTAATAATAGTACTGTCTTCCACATTCTCTTAAATGCACGGAGGAAATTTTCAAAGCACTTAACTAAATCAATCGTCATTTCATCTTGATTATTTGATTCCATTATTTATCCCCCCTTACTCTATATTTGTTATAACCATAGCGGTTATTGTAATTACTAGTTCCCTTATTGCTTTCACTTAACATGTTTTTAAATACAACACCAATTACGTTATCCTTAACATAAGTTAAACGTTTAATTGTTTCGTTGATGACATCACTAGGTGCAAAATCCTGTCTTACTACAAATAGAGTTGCGTCCACTAAACCATTCACAATTGTTGGTTCATTTAAGAAGTATGCAGGACTTGTATCTACAATTACGAAATCATATTCTTCTTCTAATTCTTTGATAATTGCTTTTAGTTTAGCACTTTCTGTTAACTGCTCAGACTTATATAAGTCCTGATTAGATGGTAATAAATCTAATCCACTACGATCACTTACTACCTGACTTCTCCAGCTAGCAGTGCTTTCAATTGCCTTATTTAAGTTTTTAGAACCATCTAACCCAAAAATCTTGAATACTGCTGGCTTATTAAAGTCTGTATCTACAAGAATTGTCTTATGCCCATTCTTTGCTAAAGCTAAGGCAAGGTTAGCTGCAACAGAAGACTTCCCTTCATTTTCATAAGCACTAGTAATCATAAATGACTTATAACCATGCTTATCACTTGTTGCTTCCACCTTACTTCTAAGTTTTTTTACAGATTCTCTAAAGAAGAAGCTTGTCTTTAATGAAGTAATAAGAATTGCTTTTTTACTTCTCGCATCTTCTCTACTCTTCTTTTCATATGGTAACTTTGCATATAATCTTGTATCAAGCTTATTTTCTACTTCATCTTCACTCTTAATAGTATCTCTTAAGAAGAAATATAAACCAAGTAAACAAGATAATACAAATCCAGATCCTACTGCCCCAATTAAGAAGTTCTTAATATGACTATTTGGATTTACTGGTTTAGTAGAGAATTTACTTTCCTTTAATACAGTAATATTGTATGGGAAACTATAACGTTCTGTATTTTCACTATACCAATCATTTAAATACTTAATAGAAAAATAGGCTTCTCTTTTAGTATCTGCAGTCACTTTAATCTTAACTACATTTGCCTGTTTTAAAGTTACTTCTGCCTTATAAGTTGTCTTACTTATAGGCATCTTTTTCTTTACATAAGATTTCGCATTATTACTATTCATTAGATAATCTAATGTATTGACATAACTCTGAACCTTATCAATATTCTTAAAAGTATCTCCACCACTACTTAATGTTGCAGTCATACTTGTACCATATTGAGGTACATAAGTGACTGTCTTCATAAAATCAAATACACTTCCAAAAACAATCATGACTGCAATAATCAAGATCCAGCTTTGTAGTATATCTTTAATAATACATTTAACTATAGTAAGGAGATTTTCATTTTGTACATTGTTTTCCATAATATCCTCCCTACTCTTCTACAATGACAACTAATTTAGTTAAGCCATAGTCATCATTACTTGTCTTTACTCTATAAATAAATTCATAAGTACCAGGTGTATTCTTATCATAATCTGTATTGATATCTACCTGATTCTTTAAGCTTGAATAGTCCATATCATCCATAGTAACAGAATCAATATGTTTCTTCGCATTCACTTCAGTACCAACCTTCACTCTCATTAAATAAGTATCTAAGTTAATATTAACTGTCTGTTGTCTAGAAGTCTGATATGCCTTCAATGTGATAGATGACTGAGTACCAGTACTATCAGTAACCGCAAATGTTACATAGTGGTTCTTATCCTGTTCATATTCTCTGATTACTTTAACCTGAGAACTTAAATCACCATCAACACAACTATAAGCACTCATATAGTCTGCAAACTGTGCTTTAGAGTCAACCTTAGAATAAACTAATGCTTTATTAAGATATAACTGTGGTGCACTATAATTTGTATACTTGATTTTTCTTTTTACTTTAGTGTAGTTATCATCTTTATCAAATACACCTAAAGTAACAACTCGTACATCACCTTCACCAAAAGTACTCATGCCCTGAACGAATACTTTCTTAGTAATGTTGCCATCTTCCTTATCAGTGGCTTTTACACCCTCTAAAATAGCCTGATTTGAAGCTGTCTGATCCATTCCAGTATCTAATACCAAAGTACCTTTAGGTACTTTAATAACTGGTGAAGAACCAGTTTGTGGCTTATGTGTATCATATAGTAAGAATCCACCATACAATGCCACAATCACCAGGAATATGATTCCGTTTCTGACCTTGTTGTTCATACCTTTCCCCCATTTAATAATAGGTAGTGTCAAAAATCTATATCACATAGCATAAATACACTACCCTCAATTTTATCTATATAAACAGTAAAATGATTA